>LCJH01000064.1 GCA_000999595.1 Microgenomates group bacterium GW2011_GWA2_44_7 | reverse complement strand
TCACCCCCTTTGATCCGACTATTCTACTGTACTTAAGGGGGGCTCTGGCGAAGTGAGTCACTTAATCTCAATGTCGCAAATGTATCTTAACTTATTCAGGGGTACGAACTTTAAGTATTGCATTTTCTGCATATTCAAGATAAACTGCCAGTGCGTTAATATTAGTTGATTCGTCTAAGTTATGTTAAGACTTTCAAGAAAGATTGATTACGGCCTGGCGTTACTATCAGCACTTGCGAGTGAACCTAAAAAATGGATATCACTTTCTGAGGTAGCACAAAACCGCGGTATCTCTGCGAAATTTCTTTCACAGTTAGCGGGTGCTTTAAAAAATGCCGGAGTCGTGACCAGTCGGGAGGGCATTGGTGGCGGCTATAAACTGGCCAAAAAAGCCTCAGCCATTAGCCTAAAGGCAGTGATTGAAGCACTCGAAGGTGACACCGCCCTGCAGAGTTGTTTTGCCAAGGCGGGTTCTTGTCCCATCGAAGACAGTTGTCCTACTAAGCCGATGTGGTCGCGAATCCAGAACAAATTAGACCATGTCTTGCTCATGGGTCCCAACGGTAGTGGCAAGTCCACTCTGGCTCATCTTTTAATGGGCGACCCGACGTACAAGGTAATTGAGGGAAGTGTTGATCTCATTAAAAACAATAACCGATCTGATATCTTGTCGCTTTCTCCCGACGAGAGGGCAAGCCTGGGTATTTTCTTAAGTTTCCAAAATCCGGTAGCCATTCCGGGAGTAAGCGTTTTCAATTTACTGAGAATGGGTGCACTAAAAAATAAAAACAATTCTAAGACTAAAAAAGACAACGGCCA
The DNA here is from genome assembly GCA_000999595.1 of Microgenomates group bacterium GW2011_GWA2_44_7. Taxonomy (GTDB): domain Bacteria; phylum Patescibacteriota; class Microgenomatia; order GWA2-44-7; family GWA2-44-7; genus GWA2-44-7. Next base: position 11,069 of record LCJH01000064.1, on the reverse strand, counting down.
TGCTCCCGTCTCTGTGCTGGCATTCTATAACCAACTGAAAAAGACGGCCACAAGTTTGGGAATTGACGAGGAGTTTTTAAAACGGTCAATAAATGATGGTTTCTCTGGCGGGGAAAGAAAAAAGATGGAGGTTTTGCAAATGCTGGTTTTACAACCGAAGTTTGCCCTTTTGGATGAATTGGACACCGGTCTGGATGTCGATGCTCTTAAAATTATCGCCAAAGGGATAAGGCAAATAGCCAAAAGTGGGAGTGGCGTCATGCTGATTACCCATTACACCCGAATTCTTGAATATGTAAAACCTGACGTCGTTCATATCATTAAGCAAGGTAAGTTAATTAAATCTGGTAGCTATTCCGTTGCCAAGGAAATAGAAAAACATGGATACGACCCCCTCACAACAGTTTCGTAAATACCCCTTTGGTTTTCATGACCGGATTAAATATCCCTACAGAGTCAAGCCGGGTTTAAGCTTAAAGACCGTAGAAGAAATTTCGTATCAAAAAAACGAACCGGAGTGGATGAAGGAGTTTCGGGCCAGGGCCTTGGACTTTTTTAAGCAGCGACCACTGCCAAACTGGGGCGCTCCCTTGTCGACGATTAATTTTGACAAGATCACCTACTATGTGAAACCGACAGAAGGGGTGGGAAAAAAGTGGGCGGAAGTACCAGAGACAATCAAGAACACTTTTGACAGACTGGGCATTCCCGAAGCGGAAAAAAAGTACTTGGCCGGTGTAAAAACCCAGTACGAGTCTGAAGTAGTCTATGGAAGTTTAAAGAAAGATCTTGCCGACAAGGGCGTAATTTTCCTTAGCATGGATGAAGGCTTAAAATCCTACCCCGATATTGTCAAGGAATATTTTGGCAAGATTGTTCCGCCTAATGATAATAAATTTGCCGCTCTAAACAGTGCTGTTTGGTCAGGGGGTTCATTTATATATGTACCAAAAGGGGTACGAGTAAATCTCCCATTATCGGCATATTTTAGGATAAATGTGGCACGAATGGGTCAATTTGAGAGAACGTTAATTATTGCCGATGAAGGTAGTTTTGTTCACTATGTCGAAGGATGCACCGCCCCCATATATTCAGCCGATTCCCTGCATTCGGCGGTAGTGGAAATTATCGTTAAAAAAGGTGCCAGGGTCAGATATACGACCATCCAAAATTGGTCCAACAATGTTTACAATCTTGTCACCAAAAGAGCCCGAGTCGAAGAAGAAGGCATTATGGAATGGGTAGACGGGAATATCGGTAGCAAAATATCGATGAAATATCCCAGTTGCTATTTGGTGGGTCGAAAGTCGCGCGGTGATATCCTCTCGCTCGCGATGGCGGGAAGGGGTCAGCACCTGGACACAGGAGGAAAAGTTGTCCATATCGCCCCGGAAACTTCCTCTTCAATTATCTCCAAGTCAATAAGTTTCGACTCAGGGAGAACCAGTTATCGTGGTTTGGCTCAAGTCTTTCCCAAAGCGGAAGATGTCAAAATAAAGGTTCGCTGCGACGCCCTGATCCTTGATCAAGAAAGTCGTTCAGACACCTATCCGACCATGAAGATCGACAATTCCGGAGCCACCATAGAGCATGAAGCCACCGTTGCCAAATTAGGGGAAGAACAGTTGTTTTATTTAATGAGCCGAGGCCTAAAGCAAGCAGAAGCAGAAGCGATGATTGTAAATGGTTTTATCGAACCGATAGTCAAGCAACTGCCGATTGAATTTGCGGCCGAGCTTAACCGGTTAGTTCAGCTGGAAATGGAAGGAGCGGTTGGATGAACAGTTTTAAGGTAAATGATGCAAACAGACCACCTCAGCCGCCATTCGAGCTATTAACTCAGAAAAATGTTGGCGAGATAAAAGTGGGTAAAGGACAAAAAACGTTCCTGCTTATGAATATGGTTGAGCCAGCGAAATTTCGATTAACCGCAGAAGGGGCAGATTTAACAATATTAGGGCTAATGATTGCCGAAGGGAACCAAGAACAAGCACTAACTGTCGAAGTTATTCATGAAAAACCAAGAACAAAAGCAGTGATCATCCTCAAAGCCGTTGTCTTCTCAAAAGCAAAAGTAAATATTAAGGGATCGGTAAAAATTAACAAGGGTGCGAAAATGGCCGAAGATTTTCTCCGCGAAGATGTCATGCTGGTCGGGAAGGAGGCAAAAGGAGAGGCCTATCCCTATCTGGAAATAGAAGAAAACGAAGTAATAGCAAAGCACGCTGCCACGGTCGGAAGACTCAATAATGAACAACTTTTTTATCTCATGAGCCGAGGTTTAAGTCTGGAAGAATCCAGCCTTTTATTAGCCAGAGGATTTTTAACGGAGATACTGGAACGAATTCCTTCGGAAGTTGGTGGTAAAATTGATTCACAGTTAACAAACGTCTTTAAAAAAAGGAATAAAAATGGCTACATGGGTAAGTATCTGCAAGGACAATCAGGTTAAAGAAGGTGAAATGAAAGGTTTTAATGTGGGCGGAAAATCAGTCGCGGTCGCCAGAGTAAAAGGAGAGTTTTTAGTTTTCAACAATGTCTGCACACATGCCGAGTGCGAATTATCCGGGGGGACTCTTGATGGGAAGGTAGTCACTTGTTGGTGTCATGGATCCGAGTTTGATATTCAGACGGGTCGTGTTTTAACTCCTCCGGCAAAAAAACCGCTACAAACGTATCAAGTTAAAGTGGAAGATGGTCAAGTTTTGGGAGAGTTTTAAATGCGCGACCAATTTCCAATCTTCAGGACCAACCCCGGTTTAGTGTATCTGGACTCCGCGGCGTCGGCGCTTCGACCTCAAGCCGTTATTGACAAGGAGATAGAGTTTTATTCGCACTACAGCGCCAATATTCATCGAGGGGTCTATCAAATTTCGGAGCGGGCAACAGAAGAATATGAAAAGGCTCGGGAACAGGTCGCTAATTTCATCGGTGCCGGCCACAGCTGCGAAGTTATCTTTGTGAGAAACGCCACAGAAGCGATCAACCTTGTCGCCTATTCTTGGGGAAGATCATTTGTTAGCACCGGAGACGAAATTGCCTTAACCGTTTCCGAGCATCATGCAAATTTAGTACCCTGGCAGCAATTAGCCCAGGAAGTAGGCGCAAATTTAAGATATCTCGATGTTGATGACGAGGGCAACTTGCCGATAAGTCACAAAGATCTGCAGCTTTGGGTAAACAAAAAAACAAAAATTGTGGTGGTTAGCCACGCCAGTAATGTCACGGGGGTAATAAATGATGTGCAGTCTATAGTAAGCCTTGTTAAAAAAATAAATCCGAAAGTGAAAGTTTTGGTCGATGGAGCCCAGGCCGCCCCGCGGATGCCCGTTTCCATGAAAGAAATTGGTTGCGATTTCTATGCTATGACCGGTCACAAAATGTACGGTCCGTCAGGGATCGGTATTCTCTGGGCCAAAGAAGAGATCCTAGAAAGTATGCCTCCATTTGAGGTCGGTGGTGGAATGATCAGGGAGGTAAAACTGGAAGGAACAACCTTCGCCCCTATCCCGGAGAAGTTTGAGGCCGGTACCCCCAATATTGCCGGGGCAATCGGCTTAGGCGAATCAGTCCGATTTCTCCTACAGACAGGCATGAAAAATGTCCGAAAACACGAGGTAGAGTTAAATGACTACGCACTTACCAAGCTTAATTCTGTCAAAAATCTTCGCCTGATCGGACCAAAAGATCCTCAAAAAAAGACAGCGATTTACGCATTTACCCTCGCCGGTATTCACCCCCATGATTTAGCTCAAGTTTTGAGTATGGAAAATATTGCCGTCCGCGCCGGTCACCACTGTGCCATGCCCCTTCACACCCGTTTGGGGATAACCGCCACCACCCGCGCAAGTTGTGGAATTTATACGACCAAAAGTGATATTGATAAATTGATAGATGGGATTGAAGTGGCCAGGCGTAAGCTAAATTAGCATCAGGAATTTTAAGATGGACTTATACCGAGAGAACTTATTAGACCACTATAAAAACCCGAGATATTTTGGCAAGCCTGAAACCGGGGCCTCTCTGGTATCCGAGGAGATAAATCCCTCCTGTGGAGACAGCATAGGCGTGGCCGTAAAAATAAATCGCCAACAAGAAATTTCTGAAATTCACTTTTGGGGAGAAGGGTGCATCGTCTCGATTGCCGCCACAAGTATGTTAATCGAGAAGGTAAAAGCCCAGAAAAAATTGTCAAAAGTTCTATCACTAACCCAAAAGGATGTTTTTAAACTACTGGGCGGAAAGGAAGCTGTTCCGCCGGCCAGATTTACGTGCGCCTTAATGGGTTTTGAAGCTTTAAAAAAGGTCCTCTCAAAAGTGGCTGCAGAAAAGGTAAAGCGGTGAACTATGTTGGGAACCGTAGAAAGCAATGCTTTAGTTGGAGAGAAATTCAGATGGCTAAAGTTAAATCCTGAAAAAGAATTTATTTTCCAACCCGGACAGTATCTCCTCATTAAAATTAACGAAGGCAAAGAAAATAGTTATTCAATCTGCTCTCTACCAGGCGATGAGCCCATTGAAGCAATCATTGATGTCGATCCGGCCAAACAACCGTTGCCCTTCGGCGAGGGTACTCGCTATATAAATGATCTCAAACCAGGCGATCAAATCGAGTTCTCCGGTCCATTTGGCAAGTTTACCCTCCAAAATGACGATACAGATTATAAGGTCTTTGTTGCTACGGGATCGGGTATATCTTCGATTCTTCCCTTGGCACAGAAGGCGTTAGAGGACTCGGCTAGTATCGTGATTTTATTCTGGGGGCTACGATTACGCGAGAATATATTCCTTCAAGACAAGCTGGAGTGGTTAAAAGAAAGATATTTAAACTTTCACTTTGAAATTGTTTTGTCTCAGCCGGACCGAGAATGGGATGTCTTAAGTGGCCATGTCACCGAAAATGTAAAGAATTGGCTTGAGTCTAAAGACGCAGATTCAATGACGGAAGTAAGCGTGTATCTTTGTGGAAACAGCCAGATGATACAGGATGTCAAAGCCGTCTTACAAGAAGTTGGTGTGCTACCAGATAAAATTTATTTTGAGAAGTATTATGAAGATTTTTAAATCCAAACTTCAATTAAAGAAAGTCACGGCCACAAAAAGAATGAAAAAAATCACCAAAAAGGTTATTTTAAAACAGCTCAAGAATGTCGTCGATCCGGAACTGGGTGTGGATATTGTCAGTTTGGGATTGGTCTATGATGTGATTTCGTCAAAGCCGAAGTCGTCACCTTCTTCCTGCCTCGTAAAAGTTATCATGACGTTAACCAGCCCCGGGTGTCCGCTGGCGCCGATCATTCACGAACAGGTCGAAAATGCCCTGATGGAACTAAAGGGGGTCGACGACGTAGAAGTCGAAATTGTCTGGGATCCACCTTGGAATATGGAGATGGCAAGCAAGGAAACAAAGTTGTTGCTTGGGTGGTAACTATCTGACGACTTTATAGCGGAGTTGGATAACTTGGGGAGAAAGCATTTTCGTTTCAAGCAGATTGAGTTTAGCCTCGAAGCTGGCCGGAGTTGCCAGTGGCATCCCTTCGCTGGATAATTTCTTGGGGATTTTGGTCTCGAAAAATTACGGTTGGGTTGTCTGATTTAATAAGTTGATGGCTCAGGACAATATGTAACCCGTCTTTGAGGGGTAGGGTTTCAATGATTTCGTAAGTTTTTCGTCCCATGATTACGACACCCGCTTGGCGACATCTAAGTAAAAAGTCTTCCGTCTGCTCTTTGGAAACAAAGTCAGAATCGCCGTCTGGTTTGGCAATCATGCCGTTTATTGTGGTGGCGAGGTATAGGATCGTCTTCATGCGGTATCGACTTGAGGGATAGTAGGCCAAAGTACTTTGAACTGGTAACGTTCAAAGTCGGCAACGGCCTTGTTTTCTATAAGGGTACCATTAAGAAAGTCATAGGAAATATAAGCGATTTTGTCGCCGTAAATTAGTTTATCGATATGGGCTGGGTCCTGATTAGAGTTTGGAAAAACTTTGATATGGTGGAGTTCGGATTGATATCGGCGGAGGTATGCAGGCAAGTCGGGGGCGTTACCGATCAACTCTAAAGTGGAGATACCCTTGCGGTCTACTTCATCACAATATTGATCGAGATAATCGGAGAGCTTCTTTTCGACGGGTTTTTCGTAACCGCTACACAGGACTAAAATTTCCTTAGCCATTAGGGAATCTTGAAGAATAGTCTTAACCCCTTCAAAACCCTCGTAGAAAAGGATCTTAGGTTTTTGGGGCATGGAGTTGTAGATGGATCTAAACTGCGGAAGGGAAGTTGTTAATTTGGCTTCAAGGATAGCAAGATCACTTTTTCTGGAAGCGAGAAGTTCTAAAAGCTTACTGGGAGAAGCGGCGACAAATATAGTTTTTTTACCGACCGAAGAGACAGAAACTAGACCGAGTTTAATTAAGGATTCGATAAGAAGGTAGGTAGAAGATCGGGGAATCCCGGTCTTTTTGGCAATCTGAGCCACAGTTGCTGGTCCTAACGCCAGACTAGCGAGATAGGTTTGACTCTCTTCTCGAGAGAACCCAAGTTCTTCTAGTAATTTGTCCATAGATTTCGTCAGCCCTTCTGACAACGACTTGACATATGTTATAGACTTATGTTAAGATAGCGTCCGAGTAGAGCCTATAATCTGATATTAATACTCTTCATCAATGTTGTCAAGTTTGCTGACAGACTGAAATTATACAATATGAAGATAAAAGATTCATTTGAAGATATTTTTGGGAGTAAAAGTCGAGTAATGGTGGTTGCGGCGCATCCGGATGACAATGAAATTGTCTGCGGCGGTATCGTAGCTAGACTTATAGATGAGGGGAAGAGGGTGAGATTGGTCGCGATGACCAATGGAGGCAAGGGATATCAGGATCGCACCGATATAAACGAAGCGGAGTTTGCAAAAATAAGGCTAAAAGAGCAACTATTGGCGGGAAAAGAGCTAGGTATACCTGAAAATGAGAACTTTAACCTTAATATTCCTGACGGGGAACTTGAGAATACCCTGGCGAATATAGGGAAGGTTGTTTATCATGTTCGGCAGTTCAAGCCGGAGTTAATTATTACGCACAATCCATATGATCCGATAAATATATTCTCAAGAGATACCAGCTGGGTTAACCATAGAGATCATCGAGCAACAGCATCTATTGTTCTTGATGCTGCATATCCTTACTCAAGGGACAGGGGATTTTTCCCAGAACAGCTAACCCATAACCATCTGGCCCCCCATGCTGTTGAAGAGCTGCTCTTTTCCGATTCATATTCCTACCCCGACGTGCTTTACTTCGATATAACAAGATATATCGAAAAGAAAAGAAAAGCGCTTTTCAAGCACTTAAACGCTTTTTCAGCCGAGACAGTAGACGGAGAATTCATCGGCGAGACAAAACTATTGCCGGGTAAGAATTATGAGCGGTTAAAACATGTGAAGATTTAAGCTATACTAATCTTACTCTGATTTGCAGCTCGTAGAGCGAAAAATCAGATTAGATTCGTTATACTCAAAAATTTTCGACAAAATTTTTGAGTATAAAACTGATCAATGTTCGCCGGGGCGGTATCCGGCCGGACAAATAAAACCTCCACAATTTCAGTAATATTATATATTTGAATGGGACAGGGAAAAGTGTAAAGTAAGTAAGTCCGTAAAATGGACGGGCACAGAAAGGGGGTGAACAATCATGAAAACTTGGAATATAGCAGGGCTGGTTCTTCTCGGGGTATTAATTTTAGCTGGGGTGTGGGTCCTTGCCGGGCGTGGCACTACTCAAAGCCAGGGCGCACAGGTAATTGCCAGTACCATCGTCAGTACCACGACCCCAAAGACACAGGTCGAAATACTCCCTAGCGATAATCCCTTAGAGAATATGGCCAATCCTGTTACGGTAAGCCACCAAAACAGCGTTTTTTCACCGGCCTCAGTTAAAATCAAAGCGGGGCAGGCGGTAAAATTTATCAATGAAGACACTAACCCTGTCTGGATAGCTTCCGGTCCGCATCCTTCTCATACTAACTATCCCGGATTTGATGCCTTAAAAGGTATGGCCAAAGGGGAGAGTTACCTCTTTGTCTTTAATAAAGTGGGCACTTGGGGATATCATAATCACCTCGCTCCCGGAGAAAAAGGAACGGTGGAAGTAGTTGAGTAAAAAACTTCAAAGTCGAGCGCTGTTATTTTCGGTTAAGCCCACCTTAAAAGACAGGCTGATCCTGCTGTGGTTTTAATTATCAGCTAGTTTGCTTGCGCTAGTCGTTCTCTTTGTTTACCATTGAAGAGGTGATTTTCGTAAATTTTAAAACATATCCTCGAGGAACTGGTAAAGAAGCGGTAGAAATGGCGAAGATTTGTATCGAAGTGTCTAAAGAAAATGAGAAGGTGAAGATTATTCCGGTTGTTCAAGTGGTTGATCTGTATCGAGTTGGACAAATGCTCGGTGACACAGCAGAAATTTGGGTGCAACATGTTGATGGAGTCAAATGGGGCCAGAATACGGGTTGGATTCTGCCCGAAGGGGTCAAAAACGAAGGTGCCACAGGCAGTTTTCTTAATCATTCAGAGCACAAAACAGAAGTATCCCCATCGAGTGCGCCACAAGCGCCATTGGGAAACTTGAGAGCTGCCATTGAAAGGTGCCAGGAAATCGGACTTAGAACACTGGTGTTCGCCTCAAATTTACCGGAGCTGAAAAGAATGGTAAATTTGGGTTCGGAAATGGTCGCCTATGAGCCGCCGGAACTAATAGGCAGTCGGACAGATTCGGTCGCCAGTCGATCCGATGTAATCAGTGAAGCATCCAAAATATGTCAAGAAAGGAAGGTATCTTTGATAGTCGGGGCAGGCATTCATTCAGAGGCTGATATAAAGGTAAGTCTGGCATGCGGAGCGGTCGGCGTTGCGATAGCGAGAGATATTATGGAAGCGGATGATCCCAGAAGTGAATTGGCCAAACTACACAAAGGCTTTATTCTTTGATCTTAATCTCCGCGCTGACCCTAAACGGCTTTTCTTTTAGGTTGCCAGGCATCCAGAGAGACAGAAGCTTCTTTTTTGCTTAAGATCTTGATAATAATACCCATCTGAACCATAACAAAGTCCCCTACTTTAACCCCTTCTTCGCCAACCAGTACCCGGCGAGTTTCGCCAGGATATTGAACAATCGCTTGTCGGCCGGTAATTTCTTTCACTCTGCCGGGGATAGCTAGACACATGGCCTATATAATAACCAGTAAATGGTAAAGAGTAAACAGTAAAAGTAAAAGGTTTGCAGAAAGCTGATTGGCTGGTAACATGACTGTGATGGCAACGGAGTTAGTGGGCACAAAGAAGTTGGTTGTAGGCTGGTTTTCATTTACCTGCTGTGAAGATAGCACCATTCTCTTAACGGAGCTTTTAAACGATCATTTAGATCAGTGGAAAAAAGTGGTGGAGTTTAGATACTTTAAGGCTTTAAAAACCAAAAACGAGATAAGAGAACTGGATGTGGCCTTTATTGAAGGAGCCATTTCTTCACCCAAACAGGCAAAAGAGGTATTAACAATTCGAGAAAATGCCAAATACGTGGTGGCCGTTGGTGCATGTGCGGTTACTGGCTTACCTTCGGCCTCAAGGAATAATTTAGTGGATGAAAAAACTAACTATAAACTATATTGGTACTTTAGCCATTTTGATTACAGCGATAAGGTTCAGAAGCTAAGCGAAGTAATTAAAATTGATGATCAGATTAACGGCTGCCCGATGAACGCGGAAGTATTTATGTCCACGCTTAATAGATATCTTAAAGAATTTGGGATTGTACACTAATCTTACTCATATTTATCGCCATGCACACAGAAGATATAACCATTGACAATATCACCAAAGTCGAAGGATCAGCCGGTCTAAAAGTGTCGATTGTTGATGGCAAGGTGAGTGATCTGGAATTCATTGTAAAAGATTACCGACGGTTCTATACCGAGGCGGTGAAGGGAAAACCCATCATCGCCGTACCCTCTTTCCTGTCGCGCATCTGCGGAACCTGTTCAGTTGCGCATTTATTTGCTGCCCTAGAAGCGATAGAAAAGTCCCAAGAAATAAAAAATAGTGAACAGACGATGCTGCTCAGACGGTTGGCTTATGATGGGTTGATGATTCGAGATCATGCTCTCCATCTTTATTTTTTCGTCCTACCGGACGTATTGGGAATCGATTCGATCTTAGATATCCCGGACGATCCAAACAGCAAAGGCCACCAGCTCTTGCACGATTCCTTCGCCGTCAAGAAAGTCGGAAGTGAATTATCGACGGCCATTGTCGGGGCGATTATACATGCACCATTCCCAACTGTCGGCGGCTTTCTTAAGTTACCAGATCAGACAAAGTTCCCAGATCTGGTCCACCAACTGGAAGAGACAAGACCGAAGGTTTTAAAGTTAGTTGAGCTATTTGGCATATGGGAGGAAACATTAGTTCGAAATTCAGACTACCTATGTTTGGCCGGAGGAAACGGCTATGATTTTTTGGCTGGGGAGATAGTAAATTCAAACGGCAGGAGAGTGCCAGAGGAAGAATTTCATAGTTTTCTAAAATCTGTGGTAATCCCCTATTCTCAAGCCGAAGGGTACGTCTTCTCCGATAGTCACGAAGACTACCTAGTCGGATCCTTAGCCAGGATAAATCTAAACAGGCAAACATTAAATCCCAGAACACAGACAGATACCGCAAAGTATCTTGCCAAGTTCCCATCAAACAATGTATTTCATAATAATTTAGCTCAGGCGGTCGAAATTCTTCAATGTATTGATGACGCCATAGAGATACTTCAATCAATCAAAGTAGTGGACGAGAAACCAGTAAAAAAACCTGCGAAGGCAGGCACCGGTGTAGGTGTTATCGAAGCCCCACGGGGAATTCTGTACCATCTGGCGGAGGTAAATGGATCAGGTATGATCACCAACTATGATGTGATTGTACCTACATCACAAAACCAAATTAATATCGAAAATGATCTAAAGAAGTATTTTGGGGAAAATTTACAGAAAGACAAGTAGTGTATTTCATGATTTTTATTGAATTA
>LCJH01000063.1 GCA_000999595.1 Microgenomates group bacterium GW2011_GWA2_44_7 | reverse complement strand
GGGTCTTTGGAACTATCACCTGGCTACTTAGCCAGAAATCAAAACCTTTTACCCGGACTCTTTTATCAAACACAAACTAATTGTTTCGGAACACGTCTAATGTGCGGGTGTCGGTAGGGTTGGAAAATGCCAATCCATATATGTTGAAATTGAAGAGCTAGAGAAACTAGTCGGGCAGGAAGTGTCCAAGTTGGAATTTACCCAAGAATTTATTGATGCGGTTAAACGTAATGTACGCAAGGTATATGAGAACGCCAATGATCGGGTAAAGATAGCTAAGAAGGGAGCCTACAACCGCAGAGATGTCCTAGAAATAAAGCGGGAGAAACTAGAGGAAGCAATGCTAGATGGAACTATCACCCGTGATCGCTTTACTGTCTTAAATGCGAAAATTGAGGCTGATATGGTGGATGTTCACAAAGAATTAGCCGATATAGCCAAAATCCGCACAATCGACATTAAAATAGTCGATGAAGTATTGGCCCTAACCCAAGATATCGCAAAAACCTATAAAGAAGCGGACACTAATGCCAAAAGAGCCTATTTGAGTTTCTTTTTTAACAAAATCCTAGTTGAAGACAAAAAAATCGCTAATGTCCAATATCAGCCAGTTATAGACGTTCTAAACAAGGCTAATTTGGGTATATTAGCGACTAATCGGCTCCCTCTAATCAACGTGCTTATCACTGTTAATTACCCTCAATTACATTTCCCGGCATTCTTGCAACTCAACCGATTTGATAAAGCGTACGCTTATGCAAAATAACTATGAAGTACATTACTGTGGCAAAAGACTATAAAGCTATCGTTGATGATGAGGATTTCGATTACCTTAATACCTACAAGTGGGCTCTAAATAAGGGATATGCCGTAGCAAAATTATGTAACCGATCAAATTTTCTTCAAATGCACAAGTTCATAATGTATTACCCCAAGTCAATGACAATTGACCACATAAATCAAAATAAACTCGACAATCGCAAATCAAATCTACGCGTCTGCACTCAGTTACAGAATAACTATAATAAACCCCGACAGCGGAATAATAAATCCGGATACAAGGGTGTTTGGTGGAACAAAAAGACACAAAAATGGCAAGCAGCAATAACTGAAAATAGGAAACGCCATCAGTTGGGACGTTTCGAATATAAAAATCAAGCGGCTATGGCGTATAACAAAGCAGCTTTGAAATATCACGGTGAATTTGCTTACCTAAACGAAATTACACAAAAAGACTTCGTGCTTCCAAGTTAGTATCTTCTCCATAGAGTCCCTATACATAGCACATTTACAATTAGAAAGGAGGTGAAAACCTATCAAAGTCAAAAACTTTACTGACTACGATACAGCCAAAATCAAGAAATTGATTTACGCTTGTTGCAAAGTAGTGAGAGGTTCGAGAAAGCGAATGAAGCATACGACATTCAAAATCGAGTATGCCAAACGCAGATGTGTAGAGGACAATTTTGCCCCTGCTTAAGTTTCCGGCAAAAGTTTCTACAATATAGACTTTTTCTATATCAAACCACATCAAATTTCAAAGTACTTAGAAATTCTTTAGAGTTTTGAGGCTGATTTCCTTGGTCTGGCGTCTATCAATTCAATCTCAATGTTAAATCCGTTTTGTTTGTTGACCTCACTCACTAATCCTTGAATATGGTTGTACCGGCGTAGGTCTTTGAGACTATAAACAACAACCATAAACAATCCATCTGTTATCTCCTCTGTACGCATATACTCTGGAAGTTGTGCTGTCAGACCATTCCAAAACTTAGAGTTGCTGGCTAATTTTACTTCTATAAGAGCGCGTTTGGACAACCCTCGGGAAAATTTGAAATCAACCGGACCCGCACCTAAATTTACTTCCTTTGAAATATCAATATCGGTAAACTCACAATACGGCTTGGCTACCCCCGCAAAGACCCTTTGACTAACCTTCTCTGCTCGAGGTCGTCCCTCAGCCCAAAGTACCTCATATCCTCTACCCATCTCAATATAATTTTTGAATTTTTCTACTATCTGTTTTACTATCGTGAACAATTCCTCTGGGGTTGTAGGAGGGCTGAAATCCAGCTTATTTGACGCGGCGTACTCTTTACCCCTGCTGTACCACTGATAATAACTATCTGGGTCTTTTTGAAGGTCATATAACTCTGCGCCTCTCTGTTCTCTGAAATCCACATACCGCTTCACCACTTGCAGGTTAGCTCTTGCCAATTCAACAATGTCCTTTTTATTAACTTTTGATTTTAAGTGGTAACTAAAATTAGACCTAAGTATCTCGTTCTCACGGGAGCAAACATAATCCCAAAAGTCATTTGGGTTTATCATAGGTAACGGACGAATAAAAGTAGTTGGAACCAGTGTGATGTGTATGCCGCTAAACGGATTGAGAGGTAAGTCTATAACTGAAGTTAACCAAGTGTTTGTATCAAAATCGTAAAAGGCATTATGTACTTGCTTTGATACCAGTGGTATCTGATGCCGAGCACACACAGTCTTCGTATACGAAACAAAATCAGCTCTCAGTAAGTTTGCCGTCATATCACTAATCCGGTCCGCTCCAATACCTTCGTTGAAGATGCTCAATTCCTCGAAGTGGTCAATGTGGGTAATCCCGGCCTTTATAGATTCCCATATCGCATCAGCAATTACCTTAGAAAAACCATATCCAGAACCGGCACCAAGTGTTGAACCTGAGGCATAGCCCAAGCACAACTCTTTTGCTTCTGGAAAAAGTAGTATATTTAGGGCTTTTTTGTAGTGGGTTGAGCTTTGATTTCCAGAAGATTTAGCTATTAACTCAAACACATAGTTAAAGTAATTTACTACCTTTTGGTGTGAATCTTTGAAGTCAACGTGTTTTAACTGGAAGACAAGGAATGGGTCGATGAATAACTTGGTATCGTGATTCAAAATTGGGTCAAACCAATCATCAACCGAAGTCCGCGTAATTTTGAAGTGTTCTGTAAATAACATACTTATTCTTATGAAAAACCCTCCTAATGGAGGGCAGTAATACAATTATAGCGCAAACTGTCCGATATTGTGCGAAAAAATTAACCTGTTCTGACTAATTCAATCAAGCATTTTTCTTCTGATTTAGCTATAATTACTATAAACATAAGTATGAAAGCGAAAAAATACAGCCTCAAAGAAGCGAACAAAATTGACCTTGGAACCAAACTCATACTCAAGTATCCTTCCCCGACAAAATTATTTGATATTGCCAAAATGGTTGTTAATGGTCGTCATCCCCAAGACAAAAAAACATTTATCTTAGAACACGATTGCCAATTCGTGATTTATGTTACTCAAGGAACTGGGAAAGTTTATGCGGGTGATGAAATATTTGAAGTAACTGTCGGTGATGTAGTTTTTGTCCCAACAGACAATAAATTCGCGGTTGAAGGAGAACTTGAGTACATAACGATAGACGTACCCGCTTTCTATCTTGAACAATCAGAGGAGGTCAAAATATGAAGATATACCTTATCACTTCCAACCCCACTATCTCCGACGCTATGAGATCCGACTTGGAAAAACTTGGTGAGCTTGCTGTAATAAACGCACAAAAGATGACGACTCAAGATGTCGTTACAAAAGCTGGTGACGCAGAAGTGCTTATAGCAGGCTCGTCTGGTATCGAAAAGATTTCAAAGGAAATGCTTCAGGGACTAACAAAGCTCAAGATGATAGCAACTCTAACAGTAGGGGTTGCGTGGGTAGATATCGAGGCGGCTAAGGATCTCGGTATTACTGTATGCAATATCAAAGGAGCAAACGCCGAGTCGGTTGCTGAACACACCTGGGGGATGATATTGGACTTAGCAAAAAGAATTACTGAATTTGACAGAGATGCTCGAAACAAGGGAGCTTTCAAATTTGCGGATTATACAGGCAAGGAGGTATATAGTAAAACTATTGGAATTATTGGTCTGGGAGATATTGGCAAAAAGGTAGCTCAAATAGCCAAGGCATTTGATATGCGAATACTTGGGCTGAATAAGAACAAAAAACCAGTTAGCGGAATAGAACTTGTTGATATGAGTACACTTCTGAAAAATAGCGATATTATTGTTACAAGTGTACCTCTTACCAGTGAAACAACCAATTTGATTTCAGATAAGGAAATAGACTTAATGAAGGATGGCGTCATTCTTGTTAACCCCGCAATGGAGCCAATAACTGATAGAGATGCGGTGTTACGAGGTCTTAAAAGTGGAAAAATCTTCGGCTTTGGTATCGAAACAGAAATTATGAAACCAATTCCAAGTGATAGCCCTTATTTCAATCACTCGCGAATTGTCGTTACACCACACAATGCATTTAACACAGAGGATGCAAACAGAAAGTCATATGAATTAGCTATCGAGAATGTAAAAATGTTTATTTCTGGAAAACCGCAAAATATCGTGCTTTAACTCAACCCTATGACACAAGATGAATTAACAAAGATTGCTAAGGATATTATCAAAAATAACGTCTATTTAACCTCGGGTACAACTGACGGAAACAGTCCTTGGACAACACCAACTGATAAACGAGTTGAGGTTTTTATGAAATAATAGAGGTTAATTATGGGAAGTTTCATCGAGGTCAACGACACATTACAACTTACCAACGAGCAAGGTTTTCCTAAAGAACTCGATTATCAACAACACCTTAAAAAACCATACAGGGCGGAAGACTTTGAGGGTAAATTATTTGAGTTTCGGGATAAGCCTAAAATCAGAATTTACAAAACCCCACCAGTTAGGAACTTCCTCGTCCAGAATATTGGTGGGAAGTGGCTATATTGGGGACTTGTCCACATAGTTGAGCTTACCCACGATAATGTAAATCAAACCACCTCTGGTAAATTCAAGATAATTTATATCTACACCCAAGAGGAAATGAAGATGGCACACAAGTTAATTGATAGGGATTCAGACACAGACTTTTTCACTTCGTAAAACAACCGACCTCGCCAAATCAGCCTAAACAGACAGATATCAGCTTCATACACTTTACTCACGAAACTCACTTTGACACGCCTAAGGCGTGCCTAAATTAGCCTACGGCCTATGCTGAACTCTGGTGAGGTATAATGATGTCAATGCCCCATTTAAGGGGCTTTTTTATAAGTATGAAAATAAGTATCAGTAAGAGTGCAAAAAATGCCCACAAGAAACTAATTTATTTATTGTCTGTTCATCCCGAAATTGAACTTTCTGTATGGTTAGCACGAGCTAAACTTGGAATTAAGCTTTCTAATCTCGCTTCTCCAAGCGAAATCCCCGATCAAATTAAGTCGAAGTACGATTCAATTATTAACCAAAAACAAAAGTACAAAAAGTTATTTGAAATAGAAGAAAAATATGAAGAATTAGAAAGAAAGACAGGCAAAACGCTCCCTAAGATTATGGAAGAAAGACCAGAAATCACTCTGGATATGATGATTGAACAAGAAGAATATGATGCACAACTATCAAAACAAGCCAGAATAATTCTAAACCGACACAATCTACCTGAATCTTGGATTCATATGATGAAACATCATATTTCAACAGGCAATATTCATCTTGCTGTGGGTGAGGAATTACCAATTTCCATACGACTTGAAGAAAATACACGGAAGAGAACTAATCTTGGGGTGTACTCTGTTTTTCTATCCAAAAGGTTCGAGGGTATAAATATCAACATATCCAATTTTGTTTATGTTGAAGACTTGCTAACTTGGATTAAGGACAACAAACAAACGATTGAAATCCTAATGAAAATACTTAGTTTCAAGAAGTATTACAGACCCAGAATCAGTGATGAAAAATTCAAAGAAGGCATTAACTTGATTGAGCAACTGAAATCTGGAAAAAAGTACAGGGGTATCGCTTTCGATAAGTTAAAAGAAGCTGGAGAAGCAAAACACATAAAAGATAGAGTTGTTGATGACGAGTCA
>LCJH01000062.1 GCA_000999595.1 Microgenomates group bacterium GW2011_GWA2_44_7 | reverse complement strand
TGGAACGAGAAACGAATATCTATAAGAGCGCACCGCAGTCGCAAACTGCACCGGCGACATAAGTGAGGCAAGAGTAACTGGAAGGCGGGATTTAAGGCTTGGGCTTTAGGAACTGGCACTGGTATACGATTTTAGCGACCAGAACCAAAAGCGGCGACTGATAAACAAGAAGAGTCCGCCGACGGCGATGGTATAGATAAGATAAGGAAGCGGGAGATTTCCCAAGATTTGTCTGACTGGGGAACTGGTCATAAGGATTACGGGGATTATTGAACTAAAAAACAGGGCAAAGCCTGTGGGATAGGCTGGCGGGGGAAACTTAGAGGCGGCGACAAGCTCTGGGACGGTGGTTAAAAGATTTTCAACCATGATCCAGTGAAAACTCATGGTGGCGGCGATAAACCAAAGCGAGTAATAAATTGAAAGTCCGACAATAACAAGAACGGCGAATTTAATAAGATCTCCGATTTGGGGAAGGTAGTGTAATTTACTCAAGGCGGCACTGATGATGATAACTCCCTCGATTGGTCCGGCGAGCGAGTTTAAGGCCACTCGACGGGATGAGGCAAGAAATTGGCTATCGAGGGGTTTGAGCAGTAGATAGTCGAGGGAGCCGGTGTAAACATCGCTGATAAGTTGTTTGATTGTCCGATAAAATAAAAAATAGGCAAAACCATTTTCGATCATCCAAACGCCGATGAGGAGTAACATCTGCGGGGGTTCCCATTGGTCTCCAAAACCGCCGGTGTTGGCGTTGAGAACTAGAATTAAAATGAGGCTAAAATTTAACCAGGCAAGACTGGAAATAAGGTTACTGATAACGTCTACTCGATATTCAAGATCGCGGATAATTGAATAGCGAGTAAGATAAAGGAAGACTTTGAGATGTCTGATAATGGTATTCATAGTCCTACCGCTGAAAATTTTCTAATGCCTGCTCGCCATACAAAAAGCCAGCTGGTGGCGATAATAATTAACCATAAAAGCTGTGTGATCAGACCGCTTTGTAACTGGTCCGGGCGCAGAGACCCGACAATTACTTGAGCCGGAAAGTAAATCATCGAGGCAAAAGGGGTGTAGGCGATAAGCTGTTGGATGGCAATCGGAAAGAAGGTTAGGGGAAATATTTTGCCGGTGGCAAGGCTTGATAACATCTCGAAAAGATTAGTTATCCCGGTTGTCTCGGTGATGAAAAATGCGACTGATCCAACAAGGAGAGCGCTGGAAAAGCTGAGGAGATAAGCAAGCAGAAAAGACACTAAGGCAACAGAGAGATGCAGGGGAGTAGTATTAAAGGAGACGGGAATTTTTAATAGCCAAAATAGAGTCAGGGTTACTGCTATGAATACTGCAAACTTGATGACATATCCTCCTAATTCAAAAGCCAAGCGAAAAAAGTAATAGTTGAAAGGTTTGATTACGTAGTTGGCGAGCTCACCGTTTTTGATGTCATCACAAGTGCGCTGGTGGGAGGTGGAAGCGAAGAGGGAGACGATGGTTACGGCAAGGTAGTAACTGATTAGCTGTGAGTATGAATATCCGCTGATGGATTTACCCATCTGATAGTAGCTGGTCCAGATAATGATCATCAAAAGCGGGATAAAGGTATTAACAAAACCGTATATAAAGATCCGCGCTCGATAAATGAGGGCGCGCTGGAGAGTTCCTGTAAAAACGACCCAATAGGGCTTCATTTATTTAAGATTGTACTGCAATTAAACAGATCGGAAGGTATTTGTTCGCTAAGTCTTATTAGCCTGATAGGCAAAATAGATCGAGGCTAAACTGGTGTTCTACCCGCCAGGTGCCAAGCTAGCCCACCCGTCGGGTGGGATAGCATGGCTTTAGCCCACCCGGCGGGTGGGCGGAAAATCGGCCAAATGTAAAGCTCGACGGAGAAGTAAGCCAGGAGAAAAGATTCCCGAAACGGTTTCAGTAGTTGCCTGAGCGGACTCAATCTTAAAACGCTATCTTTTTTAGTCGATCAAAAAAATTATCGTCAATGTTAATCACTCCGGTTTTGAGAGTTTCTTCATATACTCTCTGCGATTTCTCTCCGGGCAAGTAAACATCTTCGAATCCGGGCCTTTTAGGAGAGTTCTTTAGTTGGTCTCTGTACGTTATTACTTCTTTATGAAATTCATTTCTATCTTGGAATAAAGTCGGATCAAGTAATATAAAAAAAGTGCCCCAATAAGGAATATTGTTGGGACCAAGCTTTGAATCCGTTAAAGCTCCTGCCAGGAGCTCTACCATTATGGAGATACCGGAACCCTTATAACCACCGAAGGGGATAAGGGACCCACCATCTAGTACTGCGTCTGGAGAATTCGTTAAATTACCTGAGGCATCAATTCCTACATTTTCCGAGATAGGCAATCCGAGCGTTTTCGACCTTAGTAAGTTGGCATAAGTAGTAGCCGCGGTGGCCATATCGAGGATTATTGGCACCCCACCGGTTGGTATTCCGATCGCGATCGGATTGGTGCCAACCATTTTCTTTGTAACCCCGTATGGGGAAGTGCTATTGCCAGCACCGGAAAAACAGATAAAAATATAGCCTTCTTTGGCTGCACGCTTAGCGAAACTACCTATAAATCCAATTGTCGGTGCGGTCCTGGTTAGCGCTGTCGAGATAAATCCCAGATCTTTTACTTTTTGAAGACTTTGATCCATCGCGTATTGCATAACTACATATCCTGTTTTTTCTTGACCGTTTATTACCAGCGATATTTTTGTCTCTTTAGCAGTTGATGGCTCCGCCCCATTTTTGTTTAGCGGCCCGTATTTACCCGCAACTACATCCTTGTACCAAAATAAATTAGTAAAGCCGTGCGACTTTTTTCCCGACAACTCCGCTTCGGTCATATTATCCAACATGACCAGTGCATCTTTTTCAGGAAAACCCCACTTAAGAAGAACTTCGTTAACAATATTTCTGCATTTGTCGATAGCGATATTCACTCTTTTTATTATAGCGCGGTCCCGGCTATCGGGTGAGTCGAGTAAGTAAGATTACGCCCATTCTTCTGTATCAATCGTTAAGTGTTTTATCTTCTCCAACTCTAAGGCATATTCAACCTGATCGCTGACAAATTTTTTATAAGCATCCACAGATTTAAATTCCGACAAAACCATTTCTTTATCACAGATATTAAGTTGAGTGGCACCGCAATACTCCGGTAGGGAAGACCACGGATAGATAAAGAGGGCTGTAGGTTTGATCAATCGTGACGCAACCGGATTTAGGTGAATATAGCGTGAGAGATGAAGAAATTGCTCTAAAGTCTCCACCCGGGTTGCTTTAAAAGGCCCCTGTAAAAGAGGACCGCTTCGTGAATGTCTGGTGTTGAAATATTTTGACAAACTGTTAGAAAAATCTGAAATAAATTGAGAGATGCCATTATCCACCTCCTGCCTTATTAAGAAATGGTAATGGTTCGGCATCAAACAGTATGAAAATACAGAAACTCGTTTTTTGCTCTTATCTTGAAGTTGCTCCAACAAACTTAACCGTTCGGGTAGTGGTCGAAGAAAATATTTCGACAGCTTAAGGGGGACTTCGGCGAATCGATAGTAGTTTATTGAATCTATTGCTCTTTGGTATTCTCTTTTGTCGCTAAAAAGAATCCTCCTTTCAACGCCTCGGTTGAACACGTGGTATATTTCGCCGTTGGCGAGAACATCCTTTCTTGTAGTTGCCACTACGCCCAATACTAGACGCTATTCTGCGTGTTGTAAACAGCCCACCCGCCGGGTGCCAAGCTAGCCCACCCGGCGGGTGGGCGAGGGTGGGCTACAGGGTGGGCTTGGGGTGGGCTGGCTCAGAAAGTTGGGAGTTGATAGACTGATCTTAACTATAATGCTTGAAGACATAAACGTTTCAATAGATAACTTAAAAGTTAACTTTATCCATGGTGGGCAGGGCGAAGCGGTAGTTTTACTCCCTGGTTGGCCTTGTAACTATTCTGCTGACGATTCAATGTTAGGTATCTTGGCCAAGACATTTGAAGTCTTTGCACTGAATCTACCCGGATTTGGCTGCTCCGAAGCCTTGCCGACGACACCGACCCTTTCCTCTCTTGTTGACTTTATTGACCGATTTACCCTCGAGAAGGGGTTGACAAAATTTTACTTAATTGGGGCGTCTTTTGGGGGAATGTTGTCGTTGGTTTATGCGGCGAGATATCCGGAGAAAGTAAATTCGGTGGTGGCGATTGCCCCGCCGGTTAAGTTTTCCATGCTTCCTCTGAGAATGCGTAGAATCTATCACTTTATTATCAGATCTAATTTATTTCTTCCAATTGTTGAAGTCGGCGTTAAATTTGTATGTAATCGCGAATTTATTTTTAAAAGGCTGTACTATTTTGTGACCGGATATCGCCATCACGACGCGGAGGAACGGCACGAATATCTGAAGAGCTTTGAAAATATTAAGAGACTGGACTTGGGTAAATGCGTTAAGATGTTTCTGGTTTTAAAAAATCTGGATATAAGTAGCGAATGTCAAAAGATAAAGGTGAGGACACTGATTCTGACAGGGACAAAGGATGGGTTTGTCGGTGATAGTCCAAAACAGCTTTCTGGCTTAATTGCCGGTGCCAGGGTGGAAGTCATGCCGGCAGAGCATTGGGATATACTTGGTGCCTATACAATAGAGAGACTAATAGGGTTTCTTAGGGCTTGAGTAAAAAGTAAGAGTAAATAGTAACTGGAGAGCCGGATTTAAGATTTCAGGAAGGTCGATGGGCTAGTGTGGTTTGGGGAGAGAGTAGGATTGGTATAGAATACGATCGTGGCGCAGAAAGTGCAAAAGGTGCCTGTCGGTCGGGTTTTTGTGTCGGTGATTATGCCCTGTCTGAACGAAGAAGAGAGTATCGGGGCGTGCATTGAGGAAGCGGTTGCGGGATTGAAACAGGTGCCGGGTATATCACGGGGGGAGATAGTAGTGGTTGATAACGGCTCGACAGACCGATCGGCAGAAGAGATTGTAAGAGTAAGAGAAAAATACCGAAAAGCGATAACAATTCGCTTAATCCACGAGAGAAAGAGGGGTTATGGGGCAGCACTACTTAGGGGCTTTAAGGAGTCTCGGGGAGAAATTATGGTGATGGGGGATAGCGACGGAAGTTATGATTTTACCGAAATTCCAAAGTTGCTCCGACCGATTCTGAATGCTGATTGTGATTTGGTGGTTGGGTCTCGACTAATTGGCCATATTGAAAGGGGGGCGATGCCCTTTTTGCATCGCCGATTATTAAAACATCATCTGGAATTAAAAATGTTGTCTTCTCTAAATTTTTTAATCCTTCAAGCCCGTCCCTTTCATAAAACGCAAAATTTATTTTATACGATGAAGTAGTATCTGAAGTATTTTCAATAATAATTTTATTGAATTCCAAAACCGGGTTTTCATATTTTAATAAATGTTTTGGAACTTTATTTATATCCGTATCAAGCCCGACACAAATATGCAACCCTTTTGAAGTTTTATTAAACAGTTTTTCTTGAGAAGTCATATTTACCAAAATTTATTTTTATGAATAATGTTTTCTGCTTCTGTAAATATTAAACACAACTCCAAGCAAAGTCATGTTTGCCAATAATGAACTTCCACCATAACTTAAAAACGGAAGCGGCAAACCGATTACGGGAGTAAGCCCCACATTCATACCAACATTAATTCCAAGGTGAACAAGAAACAATGTTAGTATTCCGATTATTGCCAAACTGCTGAACGGGTCTTTAGCAAAAGTTGTTAATCTTAAAAGTCTTATAAAAATTATTAGGAACATTGAAAGGATAAAAATACTTCCTATAAAAATTCCGCCGGAACCAATCGCAACTTTTGCCTGAAGCGCGTTATAACCCGACCCGAGCGGGTCTGCATTCGGGTCAAGAAACGACGCTATTCTTTTCTGCTGATGCGGCTGAAGAAGATTAATTGCGTAATCAAAAAAGAAACTCGCGGCGAGATTTATTACAAATATTGTAGCGCTTGTAAATAAATTTCTTCTAAATATTACCAGGGCAATAATTATAAGAATTAATGTTATGATTAATGGAGCCGTTCCAAACAGAGATGAAAAAGTTACAATGCCCGGCGACAATACAACGAACAATCCGAACAAAGAAATGCCTGCCCAAAAAATCATTGCAAGTGTAATGAAACAAAAAACTATCGCTGTACCTGTATCCGGTTCAAGTAAAATCAGCATAACCGGAAACAGCCCAAGCGCGAGAGCGATTGCAATATCTTTTACCGAATTAATATCGCGTTTCGAATTTGAAAGCCAATGTGCTAAAAATAATATTAATCCTACTTTTGCAAATTCGGAAGGCTGGAATCCAAATGGTCCGATGCCAAACCAGCTTTTGGAGCCTGAAATAACTTTACCAACTGCCAATACAGCAACAAGAAAAAATATTGACATCGCATACATAGGCAGCGCCGAAGCTCTTAACAACTGTGAAGGCAAAAAATAAATTATAAAGAAAATTACTAATCCTAATCCGGCAAAGAATAATTGTTTTTGAAAATTTCCTGAGGCTGTAGGATGCGT
>LCJH01000061.1 GCA_000999595.1 Microgenomates group bacterium GW2011_GWA2_44_7 | reverse complement strand
AAGCTTTATACGCTCTTTAACGCCGGGAAAATAAAAACCCTGCCGCAACATGAAGTAAACCCCGGGCTTGATAAGAGTAGTCGGGAAAACTACTTATACTTTACTCTCCCGCCCTCAATTAACTTCCAAAGAAGTTCCCCGGCGATGTGGAAAACCGCCCTAGGGACCTTTGAAGATTCAAAGACAAAATATATCTTTTTACCGGAAGAAGTTGTTAAGAGCAGTCGGAAAAGGATCCAATTTGATCTAATGAAGCACAAGTTGGCACTACAACGGAATAAACACACAGACATTTGGATCGCGATAAGTATGGTTATGCACAAATTATTCAAAGATGACCCGAGAGAATTATTAAAAATGGGTAAATGGGATGTCTTAAAAGTTCAAGAACTGATTCGGGCAAAACAAATTCCTTATCTACAAGGCCCGAAGATGTCTAACTACTGGCTCTATATCTTGTCCCACTACACAGACGCCAGGTTTACTAATATGCAAGAAATATCCATCATCCCCGACACACATGTTTTACAGTCCTCGGTGAAATTGGGACTTACTGATCAAACAACTTCGCCGCTGGTGGTGGCAAAGCTTTGGAAGGAACTGTTAGCCGGGAGCGGAATTTATCCGGTCGATATGCATCCGGTTTTGTGGAATTGGAGCAGAAATAATTTTTCACCAAACGTTTCTGATTAAGTGTATATCCTAAAACCCATTTACCGGTTCAAACTACTTGCTATATCTAAAGCCGCCGATTTATGGCACAACTTGTAGCAAGATAACTTCTGGATTGGCATAAACCCGCTTCAGAAAAGGATACTCAAGTAAATTTTTTCCGAGCGATCGTTCTTGAGGTCCCCAATAAATATAAGAAACCCGCTCATTTAGAAGATAGTTTTTTGACTCTTCCTCGTTCATTACACCACCATAAAATGAAGTAAGCTTAGTTGATTTTTCTCGATAATCATTAGGATCCTCAGTAACATTACCGGCAAGTGTGCCGTTGCCCGAGAGCGGCGGTAAAAGGCTTGCCGCTTCATAAAGCGCCGCAACAATGGTGTTCTCAGACGTGTTGCGATAAAGCCAATCATACGCTTGTACTTGAGTTTTTATTGGATAAACAATGGAAGAGAATGACGAAAGTAGTTGATACTCTTCGTTAAGTGCAGTTCGAATAGAAAAAACTGAAGGATATAAAGCTAGGATAAGAAATACTGAAAATAATGCCTTGCTCCACGTTTGCGAGAAATAATTTAAGAGAGAATACACGCCATAGGAGGCTAACACCGCAAGCGGTATAAATATCGGCGGCCTTAAGAGCCGAAGGCGATTTATCTGAATGACATCCGAAAAGAGAATTAAAAGGATAAAAGTGAAAAGCCAAGAAATTAATAAATAAAGACTGTCGGCCGGAAGAATGATTTTCTTCTTCAAAATTACAATCGCAATTACAAAGACAAGTGCAGAAGGAATCAGTACTGGGAAAAGAAAGAAAAAGGAGGCAGGCGAAAACGGGTTTTGACTTTGGATATATCTAGCGACACCCATCCAAACCGGTTGCGTCCGTAACTGGAAGAAATAAATTAAGCTAGGAATGATGGCTGCTACCATTGAGCCAAGATAAAGAACTGTTAATACAATAGTGTCTCTATTATTATGGAATAAAGCCCACGCAAACAAGAAAACGGTAATAGCTAAAAAGGCAGTTATCGCAGAAACAGTATCTGTCCAAGTTGCAAGAGATGTCAATATAAAAATTTGAAGATATGTAGGAATCCTCAACTCATTTTTTCGTATCACCTTCAAGTATAGAACCAGTAGAAGAAACATCGCAATCAGTCCAGTTTGAATATGGGGCATAGTATTGAAACGATAGACAACATTCATTTCTCGAAAATAAGGAGTATTGGTAATCCAGGAGATTTCCGACGGGAGAAGAGACATAATATTAGTAGGTAGTGGACCGGTAAATAAACTAAGTAACCAAGCACCAAGTCGAATGATTGGACGATTCTCCGGAACAATAGCCTTGATAAATTCCCATATTGACCACAGGAGAATAATTGCCAGAAGAAACCGTGAAAGATTAAAAATAATTGGACCGGGCGGTATGTACGAAGGAATCTTAAACACTTTGAAAAGAAGTTGAAGCGGGGGATTTATAATTTTACCTAGAAGCAAATATTCTTCATGAAAAAAAGATCCTGGATGAGGTAGGGAACTAAATTTATTAAGAACCGTCCATCGTCCCCGAACGCCTTGTGTAACTGCGTGAACCATGACGTTATAGTCGTCTGAAAATCCGAATGTTCCGGCAAAAACTTTATCGGTGGGGGTGGAACTCCAGCGATAGATCATGATTGAAGTTGGAAGGGCAAGAAAGATTGCGGCACTTATCAAAATAACAAGTTTAGATTTCATAAGAAACCATACTCAGAATACAATATTTTGAACCTCAGAAGATAGGGTACAGTATTTGTTTGGAGTTAAAGAAGGGAGGGGTGATTTGATTGCTGAGATTTACCAAAATGATTATAAGCGGCGGGGGTAGCAACGCGGCCTCGAGGGGTACGTTTGAGGAAGCCGACTTGCATAAGATAGGGTTCGATAACTTCCTCTATCGTGCCGATATCCTCAGAAATAGTAGCGGCAAGAGTTTCCAGGCCGACGGGCCCACCGTCGAATTTATCAATAATTGCCAAGAGAAATCGCCGGTCGGAGTTATCCAGACCAAGAGGATCAACCTCTAGCATGTTGAGTGCTTGCATGAGGAGTTTGTCGGTAACTTCACCAGTACCGTGTACTTGGGCCACGTCTCGGGCACGCTTAAGCAGTCGTAGGGCGATTCTGGGTGTACCGCGGGCACGCTTCGCCAACTGATGGGTGGCAAGTTGGCCTATCGGACATTTAAGCTTACTGGCAGCGCGGGAAATAATGATCGCTAGTTCTTCAGGAGAATAAAACGCCAGGCGATGAGTGATGCCAAATCTATCTCTCAGGGGGGCAGAGAGCAGGCCGATGCGGGTGGTTGCTCCTACAATAGTGATATGAGGAAGGTCAAGTCTTAAAGTTCGGGCGGAAGGACCTTTGCCAAGAACAATATCGAGAGCAAAATCCTCCATGGCCGGATACAAAGCCTCTTCAACGACCTTGCTAAGACGGTGGATCTCGTCGATAAAAAGAATATCGTTCGGTTCCAGATTGGTAAGAATAGATGCCAGGTCTCCGGCTCGCTCTATAGCGGGTCCCGAGGTCACACGTATATTACTTCCCATCTCTCCCGCGATAAGATGAGAAAGAGTAGTTTTACCTAAACCCGGGGGCCCGTAGAGAAGAGTGTGTTCCATCGGTTCTCCGCGTTTCCTAGCCGCTGCAAGGGCGACCTTAAGTGATCGCTTAACATTCTCCTGGCCGGTAAATTCCTCCCATTTAGCGGCTCTTAAGGATACAAAAAGCGACTCTTCTTCCGGGGATTTTACGACAGAAACGTCTCCTTGATTTGTGATATCTTTCTTCATAAATTCTAGCTAACCAGGTTTATCCATTTGGCGCAGAGCAAAGCGGACTTGTTCTTTAATGGTCGATATTTCAGGGGGCATCTTGCGAACAACCTCGATCGCTTCAGCCTTGGAATAACCCATCGAAAGCAAAGCCTGGATTATTTCGCTTGTCGCCTGGTCATCGCCGCTTAAATCCAGGTTTACAGTACTGCCAAGTTTACTTTTAAGCTCGATGATGATTTTCTGAGCATTTTTCTTACCTAAGCGGGGCACGAGAGTAAAAAAACCCTCGTCTGCTTTAACAATGGCTTGTTTAACGGCTTCGGCACCGTGATCCAATATGCCCAGCGCAGTTTTGGGACCTATGCCCGAGACGTTTATTAAGTGTTTGAAGATTGTCAGATCACCTATGTTCACAAAGCCGTAAAGATCAATCAATTCCTCCCGAACGTGAGTATGGATATGTAGTTCTATTTCTTCACCAATGACAATTTTTGCCAATTGAGAAGGGGGAACAAACACTAAGTAACCGACCCCTCCGACAAGAAGCGTGACCGAATCCCCAGTTTTATGGTGAGCCTTTCCGGTAAGGTAACTGATCATTAGTTTATGGTGAGTTTTTTAAGCTTATACGAAAACAGATGTGTTATCGCAATTGCCAAAGCATCAGCCGTATCGTCTGACTTTGGGATTGAGGGCAATTTCAAGATCGATTTTACCATTAACTGGATTTGATGCTTGTCGGCTTGTCCGTATCCGCTGACCGCTTGTTTTACCTGAAGAGGTGTATAAGCAAATGTCGGTATATTTGCCATTTCAGCTGTCAGAAGAATAACTCCTCTTGCTTGTCCGACGGAAATAGCCGTTTTGGCATTCGCAGCAAAAAATATTTTTTCGATGGAGAGAGCATCTGGGCGTTGGTTATGTATAGTCTTTGATACAAATTCTTTGATTTCTAACAATCTCTTTTCTTCACGATCTTTTTTTGAAGTAGTAAAGCAGCCCGCATCGATGTAGCGCAGTACGCCATTTTCTTCCGAAACGAAACCCCAACCTAGACGGTCTATCCCCGGATCAATTCCAAGAACCAACATGAGAAGATTATAGGGTGAATGGGCAAGAGAGGATAGTGATTTGTGAAAAAGGATTACGCAACCTCGGGCTGGTCCGTTAGGTCCATCTGGGCATCGGATTTCGTTTGATGAACTACTTGATCACGGTGATGGGGAGGACTATAGAGGGTATAAAATTTAAGGTTGTCAGTTGGGGAAATGTTTATTACGTTATGCTCCAGTCCGGCAGGAACCACCACCGCAAAACCGTCTGACACAGTAAATTCCTCTTGATCTATCTGTACTCTGCCTTGGCCTTTTTCAAATCGGAAAAACTGATCGACATCGGGGTGGACCTCCTTACCGATTTCTTCCCCAGGTTGAAGGCACATAAGCACAAGCTGCGTGTGCTTGCCGGTAAATATCACAGACCGAAAATTAGAGTTATTTAGAGTCAGGTCTTCAATATTGTCAACAAATCCAGACATAGGTTTCAATAATAATTGTAAATGCGGTATATCTGCTATGCAATAGACGACTGTCTTTGGCAAAGATTAATGAAAAACAAAAGTTTTTTTATTTTAACCTTTGAAGAAAGTCATAATCAACGCAATTCCAGCGATTGTCATACAGGTAAAAGTTAGGCCAAGCAAAGCGCTAGACAACCGCCCACTTTTGTACTGACCCATAATTTTTTCATCGCGAGCGATTAACCAGATCACAAAAATAAGCGGAGCGGCAACGATACCATTAATAACAGCAGTGTAGATTAGTGCTTTAACCGGATTAATACCAATAAAATTCATTAACAATCCCAATAAAGTAGCCACGGTTATTACGCCATAGAAGCCGCGAGCCCTACTTAGTTTCAGATTAAGACCCTCTTTCCAATTCATGGCCTCCGAGAGGGCGTAAGCCGCTGATCCTGCAAGCACGGGCACAGAAAGGAATCCAAGGCCGATAATCCCAGTTGCAAATAAAAGCTTCGCTAAGTAGCCGGAATTCGGGAAACTCTGGACTAAAGGCTCAAGGGCTTTGGCAGCATCAGCTGCGGAAGCAATATCGGTGATTCCGTTTTGATGCATAACCGTTGCCCCAACCACGATAATCGACCATGCCCCTATTTGGGAAAATATCATCCCCACCAAAGTATCAATTTGTATACTTTGAATAAATTTAACGTTTATTTTTGGTTGATTATCCCTTACAAGAAGATGTTTGGCACGTTCCTCTTCCGTTTCCTCAGAGGCTTGCCAAAAAAACATATAGGGCGAGATGGTTGTACCCAAGACGGCTGTAATAACGAATAAGAAATCAAAACTAAGTTCAAAATGAGGAAAAATTGAAGATTTCAAGATCGTGATCCATTGTTGATTCACAATCAAAACAGTAATCGGGTATGCAATCAGCGAAAGTGTAAGCCATTTTAGGACACGAGCGTATCTTTTATATGAAGTAAAGATTTCTAAACCCAGAATTATTGCTGTAAATAATAATGCGAGCAGCGTGAAGTTCATAGGAATTATTAA
>LCJH01000060.1 GCA_000999595.1 Microgenomates group bacterium GW2011_GWA2_44_7 | reverse complement strand
CAACACTAAACGGAGACACCACTCCCTGGAGTTGCAAAGCCCGCTGGGATACTTTGTTGCGAAAGGAGGAATGTCGCAAATGTCCTTGACTTATACAAGGTCTTGACATCATATTCCAAAAGAGCTATGATCGCCTTCGTTTTCTGCTCAACAACCCACGCACTCACCTTGCGGTGAGTGTTTTATTTTGGCCCTTTAAGGAGCAGGAAGGGCCTTAATTTTTAATCAGGAGGCAACTTCATTAGCCCGATATTAAGGAGTTAATCTGAAGTAGATCCCCTTATATGAATCACAACGTTTCTATCAAATTGACCGTGGATGGTCTGTTAAAACTCAAGGACGAACTCCAAAGCCTGGAAGAGGTTAAGCGTCCACGTGCGGTAGACCGATTGGCTCAGGCGCGATCGATGGGGGATTTGGCCGAAAATAACGACTATATCCAAGCCAAGGAAGAGCTGGGGATGATGGACGGAAGGATAAGCGAACTTAAGGAAATCGTTGCCCGGGCAGAGGTGGTAACTACTAGCGTTAGCTCAAATGGAAAGGTTTCTATCGGTAGCACCGTAACTGTGAGTGTGGATGGGAAGAAACACGAATTCTATATCGTCGGGGAATGGGAGGCAGATCCTGTAAATCGGAAAATATCTCACCAATCCCCTTTAGGTCAGGCACTTATCGGAAAGGCTGTAGGAGAGATGGTGGAGTTTGATGCACCGGTAGGGAAAGTAAAGTACAAGATTGTGTCGGTCGTATAGAGCGGTAGGTTGTTTAAATAGCTTCATTTTGTGCTACACTCCAGTTAATGGCGAACCAGAGCTTAGAAAATATTCGTAAAGACCGACTCGACAAATTGGAGAAACTCAAGCTTTTGGGAGTTAATCCTTACCCTTCAAAGTATTCAAGACCTCGTGTTCCAATTGCTATGACCCGAGATCAGATGGGTAGGGAAGTTTCTGCAGTAGGTAGACTGTGGTCACTTCGTGAGCATGGAAATATAGTTTTTGCTGACCTTAAAGATTCTTCAGGTAAGATTCAGCTTTTCTTCCAAAGAAATAATCTTAAGGACAGTTTCGGGATACTGAAGGCCCTTGATGCGGGGGACTTTATCGGAGTAAGCGGCACGGTGATAAAAACCGATGCTGGTGAAACTACTATAGATGTAACCTCTTTTGAAGTCTTAGGAAAATCGCTCAGGCCCATGCCAAATAGTTGGGAAGGATTAAAGGACACGGAGATTCGTTATCGTAAAAGGTATTTGGATATGAATATTAATCCTGAGGTATATCAGAGATTTTTACGTCGTTCAAGGTTTTGGGATGCTCATCGTGAATTTTTCAAGAAAAACGGGTTTGTGGAGATAAATATTCCCGTGTTGGAGCAAATTCCCGGTGGTGGTGACGCTAAGCCGTTTGTAACTCACATGGATGCAATTGACCAGGATTTTTATCTTCGCATCTCTCAGGAGTTATATCTTAAGCGTTTGATAGGCGGTGGATACGAGAAAGTATATGAAATTGGTCCACGCTTTAGAAATGAAGGTCTCTCTGATGAACATTTACCAGAACATATCGCAATGGAGTGTTACTGGGCGTATGCGGATTGGAAGGATGGCATGAAATTCATTCATGACATGTTTGACTTTGTTATCAAGGTGGTTTATGGCGATAAAAAGGTGTTTGATATCAGGGGTTTTAAAGTCGATTTCGGTAAGGAATGGGAGCTTATTGACTTTGGCCAGGTTATGAAGAAAAAGTACGACTTAGATGTTTATAATACGCCACTCTCTAAATTAGTAGAGGCCCTCAGTCAGCAAAGAATTCTCTTTGAGCCAAATATTAATGTACCTCGTGCGGTTGACCTTCTTTGGAAAAATATTCGGAAGGATATCGCTGGTCCGGCTTGGTTGATTAATCATCCGAAATTTCTTTCGCCACTGCAAAAACCAAATATTGCCAATCCGGATATGGTTGAAAGAATTCAGTGGATTGTCGCTGGTAGCGAATTGGGTAATGGATGGTCAGAAGTAAATGACCCAATAGACCAGTTTGAGCGCTTCTCTGAACAACAGCGCCTCAGAGATGCGGGTGACCAAGAGGCTCAGTGGCTAGATACTGATTACGTAGAAATGCTTGAGTACGGTATGCCGCCAACTTTTGGCTGGGGCTCTTCTGAGAGGGTTTTTTGGTTTTTGGAAAATGTATCTGCTAGAGAAGGTGTACCCTTCCCTCAATTGCGTTCGGAAGTTAATACTAAGGCCAAGCAAGATTTTAGCCAGAAAATGGTTATTGTTATTGATCAAGATCTTCCCTCTTGGCAAGTTATGAACACTTCAGGTCACTTGGCAGCTTTCTTGGGAAATAAGATGAAGGCGCCATTTGATACGGGCAAATTTTTCCTGACGAAAGATGAAGTGCCATTACCGAGAAATTCTCAATACGCCGTGATTACGCTTTCAGCAAAAAAAGTTGAACTTAAAAAGCTTTTGGCCGATGTTCAGAAATCTGGGCTTTTGTATTTGGCTTATATACCCGAAATGATGCAGACAACAGACGATAAGAAACTAGAGAACATAGTTAAATTAAAAGATCTTGATGACATAGAGGTTGTCGGGGTGAGCATATTTGGACCAGTCGAAAAGGTTGAGCAGCTTACTTCAAAATTTACACTTTGGGGAGGCGGGAAATGACCATTACTCGTCAACAGGCTTGGGATTTGCTTTGTCAAAAAATGCAAAGCCAGAACTTAAGACGACACTGTTTGTCGGTTGAAGCGGTAATGAGGTCTTTGGCTAAAAAATTTGGCGGTGATGAGGAAAAATGGGGGATCGTAGGGCTTTTGCACGACGGAGATTATGAGCAAACAAAGGAGGATATGAATGCCCATTCCAAGGTTATGGCTCAGTGGGTCCAGGAGATGGGTGAGACTGATCAGGAATTGCTCGATGGAATTAGATCCCATGGGGCCTCGCATCTTAGCCAGGAGCCAAATGGTAGCTTACAATGGTCTTTGTTCTGTTGCGATGAGCTGACAGGGTTAATCGTTGCCACGGCCTTGGTTCAGCCAAATAAAAAATTAGCCGAGGTTGATGTGGATTCAGTTATGAAGAAGTTTAAAGTTAAAGCATTTGCGGCCGGCGCTAAGCGGGAAGACATTGGGCAGTGTGAGGAAAAGTTGGGAATACCACTTCCGGAGTTTGTAGATATCGCCCTTAAGGCGATGCAAGGGATTGCGCCGGAGATAGGGTTGTAGTATCATTTCAATAACAGCGTTTTAGATAGCTTCCAACTATCGAAGCTGACCGGAGAACCGGTACGGGTAAGCCCGTGATAGCAGGAATTAAGACCCAACGTCAGATGGCACAGCCCGTTAAAGGCTCTGGCAACCAAGGGTCTTTTTTGTTTTATTGGACTGATCGTACTTATCCTTTTATACTCTTATCTTAGATATGATTGACATAAAACTAATTCGAGAAAAACCAGACTTAGTTAAGCAAGGTGTCCAGAAGAAAGGATATGATGCCGGGCTTGTGGACGAAGTTATTCGGTTGGATAAAAGCTATCGCGAAATGCTAGGCAAGATAGAAACATTACGAGCCAGGAGAAATAAATTAACAAAGGACCAAGTAAAAGAGGGAAAGGAGATAAAAGATCAATTAAAGAAATTAGAAACTGAGGCGAGTGATGTCAAAGATAATCTGGATGAGAACTTAAACAGAGTACCCAATCCCCCACTTGATAGCGTTCCGATGGGGGAGGGCGAAAAAGATAATGTCGAAATACGCCGTTGGGGGACTCCTGGTCAATTTGACTTCAAACCAAAGGACCACCTGGAGTTAGGTAAGACTTTAAATATTTTGGACTTTGAAGCTGGCGCAAAAGTCAGCGGTTCGCAATTCTATTTTTTGTATAACGAGGGGGCATTACTAGAATTAGCATTAGTGCAATATGCCTTAACCCTTTTGGCGGCTGAGGGGTTTATGCCTGTTATCACTCCTGATTTAGCCAAAGCACGCTTTTATCTTGGGACAGGCTATTCACCAAAGGGCAATGAGGCCCAGACGTACACACTGGATGGCGAAGATTTAGGGCTGATTGCGACGGCCGAAGTAACGTTGGCTGGAAAACATGCCGATGAAGTAATTCCGCAGGATCGACTTCCTTTGAAATATATTGGCTATTCCCATTGCTTTAGGAAAGAGGCGGGAGCATACGGAAAATATTCCAAGGGGATGTACCGGGTTCATCAGTTTACGAAAGCTGAGATGTTTATCTATTGTCGACCGGAGGAGTCTAATAAGATGCATGAATATATTCTTTCGATGGAAGAGAAGATATATCAATCCTTGGGAATCCCCTATCGAGTTTTGGAAATGTGTACCGGAGACTTAGGTGCGATGGCAGCCAGGAAATTTGATATTGAGGCTTGGATGCCAGGCCGAGGAGACTACGGTGAGGTAACCTCAACCTCCAACTGCACGGACTATCAGGCGAGGAATTTAAATATTAGATCTAAGAAAAAGAATGGTGAGGTCGAATATCTACATATGTTAAACGGAACGGCGATTGCGACATCGCGTACTCCCCTGGCAATTTTGGAAAATTATCAAAACGCTGACGGATCGGTAACTATTCCGGAAGTGCTTCGGCCATACTTGGGAAAGGACAAGATAATCCCTAAAGTGTAAAATTAGTTTTGGATGTCCAAAAACCCCGCGCTTAAACTTCCAAAAGTGTCCCTGTCATATTTTAGGCAGGTTTTTTTTGTTTTCAAGGAGGTCATCCGGATTGCCTGGAAAGTTAACCCCCGGCTTATTGCCTCTGATTTAATTTTAAATTCTCTCTGGGGCTTAACGAGTCTGCCGACTCTGTATCTAGGAAAACTGGTTATTGATGCGGTTATCCACGGAATATCTGCACAGGATAAAACAACTGCTATAGGAAATATTGCATTTTATTTGTTTCTAACGGCGTTAGTTGGTCTCGTAAGACGAATAATTACTAGGACGCTTAGCGTAATCGAATCTAATATATCGAGTCGGATGACTGCTAAGGTTGATGTTTTGCTGGGTGAGAAAATGTCGCAGTTGGATATCCCGACAATAGAAGATCCGGAATTTAAAAACCGCTTTGATAAAGTTGAGAGACAGAGCGGGCAAAGGCTTTGGAACTTAATTAATCCAATTTCTGATGTACCTAGTGCAATTTTTGGCATAGCTTCTTCGCTGATTCTTCTTCTTAGCTTTAATCCGATTGTTCTATTGATCATAGTTGTACTTTCTTTACCGAACATTTTAGTGAATGCACGTTATATACGGAGTGAATTTGAATTTGAAACAAAGAAATCTTCCCAATATCGTCTTTGGAATTGGATGTCATATTATCTGACGAAAACCAGAAACTATTTCGAACCGAGAATCTTAGGAAACAGCCAGTTTATGATCAAAAAGATTCTCTTGCTTGAGGAGGAGATAATTGGTGAAAAGGAACGGATGAGGGCTAGGAGGGTTAAGCTTCGTTCGGTCACAGACTTGCCAAGCTGGTTGTTTCTTCTTTTGTTTAATATTTGGTTATTTTCAATCGCTATTTTTGGAAAGATAACCCTAGGTACTGCCCAGATGCTGTACAATGCGACGACTAACTTCCAATTATATATCGAGCAGTTGATTGGTGACTTTCTTAATATATACGAAAACTATCTATACATGGTGGATTTGGTTTGGGTATTGGGCTTGAACTCTAAAGAGGTAGAGGGGAAGTTAATTCCCGAGAGACCCCTAAAGAAAGGGGTTGAGTTTAAAAACGTTTGGTTTCGCTACCCGAAGATGAGGAACTGGACACTTAAAGATGTAAGTTTTTCAATAGAAACAGATGAGAATATTGCCATTGTTGGAGAAAACGGGGCTGGAAAAACAACACTTATTAAGCTTCTGTGCGGATTTTATTTTCCAGAGCGGGGAGAAATCCTAGTAAACGGGAGGAATATTAAAGATTACAATTTGAAGGAGTACTGGAGGATACTTGCGGTGCTTTTTCAGAACTTCGAGGAATATCCGTTCACGGCACGCGAAAGTGTCGGCTACGGAAACGTCGCCCAAATTGATAACACTAATGAGGTCACTCAGGCG
>LCJH01000059.1 GCA_000999595.1 Microgenomates group bacterium GW2011_GWA2_44_7 | reverse complement strand
ATTATCATTATCTCCATCAAGGGTCCCTGCGTTACCAAATTTGCCAATGTTTCCTCCTGTGGGGCCGGTCGCGTTTGGACAGGCAAGCCCTGATATATTGTTATTTCGCCTGATCGCACTGATTCTTTTATCTGCTCTGATACCTCCTCTATGTTTGGTTCAGAAGTTTCCAAGGCACTTAGAACAGAACACTATTATCGGACTTCAACGCGGGATAGCTGAGAACGCGATGCTGGGTTCGGTTATTGTTAGCCCAAATGAGGATGGTGACTATCTCCTTGTCGTTGGGTTAAACAGTTGGGCGTTTACATACGGACTGGATACCGTACCAGACAAAGCGCTTCTTTATTGCAAAACCCTTCCGGGTTTGCCTCATCAGATAAGGAGAGATCATCTTCGACATTTAGCAAAAGATGCGGCCATAAAGGATATGGGCGGGATTGACTCGGCTTGTCCAAAACGGACGCAAGGGGTAAGTTGCACGATTGCACATGCCGAAAAAGTGGCTTATGTTATCTCCACGGAACTTAAAAAGGATCTAAACTTACCTCAACCAGAACGTTCGCTTCTCACATGTACCTGGATCCCTTGTGTAGATTGCGTTCATCTAATTGATCAAGATCCCTGGACGGTTGGAGATTCTCCCATTGAAGTTTTTTCTGTCTATGCCGCTATGAGGGATGGTGACGATGTCGCGATGATGCAAAGAATCAGATCTGAATTGGCAGGTGGAAGGGGACGATTATCTGGTGCTTACATTGGGACATCGAAAGAACCAGGTTATGGTTGGGGACCGGCTCTTTCGTCAAGTATAGATATGATAAAGAAGAGTAGATATCTAAAAGTGGGAGATCACGCGGAAGGGGAAACACGCAAGATGATGGCTTTATTAAAATCTGCTGTCGATCTTCTTTAAAATTACTCAACACTCATGCGCCCAAAAGTCAACGCAACAAAGGATTTATAATTTAGACGTTGCCCATGATAAGCCTTTATGCCATTAAGTCCGAACTTCAGCCAAATAGTCGTTTTAATATCATTTTCTTTGGACATTCTTTATCCACACGGGGGTGTACTAGCTGGACACCGAAGGAATAAACATGTTAGATATTTACAAACGCGCTGAAAAAGTCATTATTTTTGATGGTCGGGCGTTAGCCAAAACCGGGGAAGTAAACCTCCAGAAGTCTCTCGCTAAGGGCAAGAGGGAATTTCCAAGGCTCGTCTCAATTCTTTCTGCCGATAATAAAGAAAGCCTTCTTTATACCTCGTTAAAACAAAAGGCGGCCGAGAGAGTGGGAATCCCTTTCGAAGCAATTTCTCTTCCTTCCAACTTAAGAACCCTAAATTACATAGGTAACTTAATCTCTCGACTTAATTCCGACTCTTCTGTGGGTGGCCTTCTTATTCAGTTGCCCTTTTTCGGCAACAAAGACGACCTAAAGGTGACCTCTTTAATCGCTCCGACTAAAGACGTCGACTGTCTGACCCCTTTTAATCTTGGCCTTATCCAATTGGGTCAGCCAAATATTCTCCCCGCTACCGTCCGGGCTATCTTGGAAATTTTAACTTACGCGAATCCTAATTCTGAAACACTCCAATTAGACAAACCTGCCCGCCGATTAGGCGAGCCTGCCCGCCGATTAGGCGGGTTTGACCAATACCGTTCACATCTCGCTTGGCTCGCCGGCCAAAACATCGTCGTTCTCGGTAGCCGCGGGATGGTCGGTGCACCCTTAACCACAATACTTAGCCATTTAGGCGCCACCGTCACCGGTTGCCACCGCCAGACACAAAACCTAAAAGAAATCTGTTTAAAGGCCGATGTTATTATCTCCTGCGCCGGCAGCCCCGGGCTTGTTAAAAAAGATATGGTTAAGTCAGGGGTAATCGTCATTGACGTCGGTACCTCGGTTGTTAACGGCAGGGTAGTTGGCGATATTGATCAATCTGTCGCCGAAGTCGCCTCTTTTATAACTCCCGTCCCCGGCGGTGTCGGCCCGCTGACCGTCGTTTCGCTCTTAAAAAATTTCCTGAACCTCGTTTTTTAAAGTTACTAATGGTTGACAAGAATCTCAAAGCCCTTTAGATTTCTCCTAATGTTAGCACTGGAGCGTGAAAGGGAAACTAGGAACCGCAAGGCAATAGAAATATTGGGAGAATATCTGAAGTTGGGTGGTCAATTCGAAAATCCTCCAGAGGTGTTACTTCTTGGATATACGCAGGTGCCGCTTGGAGAAACTCCAGTTGGCTCAAGGAGTATGGCTGTTAGTGCTGGGTTGCAATGTTATGGTCCTGGTGTAGTTAATTGGAAACATCGAGAAAGTGAGGCTGCCCAAAACCTAGCCGATGATACGCTTGATGCAGGACATCACTCCACTCGGATGCACCATCATATATCCTTTAAATTAATAGGCACGTCTCGCGTGTCTGCCCGGGATATTTGGCATTTCACTCCTTTTTACAATAGCAGTATGCAAAGTCAAAGATATGTTGAAGTTTTAATGGGAAATTTTTTGATTCCAGAGGGGCTCTCGGAAAGACAGCGAGCCTTATACGTCGAAGCTGCTAATTTTGCTAACCAAGCCTATCGTGAACTTTTGGCCCTCCTACAGCCTAGAATACTAGCGAGAATACAGGCCGTTTATCCTTCTACTTGGTGGAACCGGCAAGAGGTGAAAAAAAAGAAAATTACCCCAGAAGATAAAGCAGCCCGTCTTTCGATGGAGCTAGCAAGATATGTTATCCCCGTTTGCCAAAGATCGATTATTGACTATACGATCGACGACATCTCTCTCCTTAGATTATTTCACGCAAGTCTAATGCCTAATTTTTCTCAAGAGGCGCGATACTTAATTGCTAAGATGATTTTTGCTTATGCACAAAAAGACCCAGAAATACTTAGAGAGCTGGATCTGCCACTTAGCCGGCAAGCACCGGATTATCAATACGATTCAGCCGTAGTTGCTCAATTTGCCGAAGGTCAAGACGAGGTCTTGGGAGGCAATGTGGCTCAGCTCTTGGATATAAGCCATACTTCCAGTCGATCTCCAAGCGAGTTACTGGCTGACTTTGCTCGTGTGGCACTTGGAGCGACGGCGGTTTCTCTACCAGATGAGCAAATATTGCAAAGGCTACTAAACCCCATATTTAATCCTTATCTTCGTGACACATACGATGTTGGGATGCATGATCCACTGACTGCTTCTCTTAAGCAAATTAATGTTCAGTTTTTAATTAAAATCTCTTATATTATTGATCAGCAACGTCAGCGTCATCGGACAATCAGCGGGATTACCCCGACTCTTGAAGCGTTATACAGCGGGAAACCGGACTTTATTATTCCCAGTGTCATTGCCCAGGAAAGTTCCATTGTGGATTTTTATGCCGAAACTATGGAAACAATATATGCCTATGTCGCAAAATGTCTAGAGGCGGGAATTCCCAAAAAACAAGCGCTTCTACTGCTTCCTAATGCTCAAGCCATTCGGTTGGTTGAATCCGGGGATTTGTTAAGCTGGATTCATCGGTTTGGTCAAAGACTGTGTCTTACGGCCCAAGATGAGATTTTTAGGATTAACGTTTCCCAGGCAATACAGATATTGGAGCATATTCCCCAAGCGCGTCCAGCGCTTCTCGCGCTTTGTGGAGTGAACGCTGAAGTTAAGACCCATCCCGTTTGCCCGGAGGATGTTCGATGGTGTGGCCGACCAATGTGGATGCATGATCTAGATAAATATTTGACTGCCCGCGTTATTTGAAATATGAGTGTCTTAACAAAAAAAGAAATCCTGGTCAAAATTAAACACAAAACCCTTTGGTTTGATCCGCCATTGGATAAATTTCAACTTCAGGCGCATAGCATCGATCTTCGGATCGGTTTTGACTTTATAATTCCCAGATCATGGGCCTTAACGAAGGAAGGCAGGGTAGCTCTTAAAGTTGACTATGGCGAAAACAAGAAATATCTCGAAGTAATATCCCTTAAGCCTGGCCAATTTTTCGAGATCTTACCAGGCGAGTTTATCGGCATCTCAACTCTGGAAAAAGTCAAAATTCCGGAAGGGTTAATGGCCGTTTTGTATCCCCGCTCTTCAATTAATCGAAGGGGCTTTTCTGTCGATTTGTCAGGGATAATTGATGCCGGGTTTGAAGGAAATCTTTTGGTTCCGGTGCGGAATAATACTACGTCTCAAACGATTCGTATCTATCCGGGTGAAAGGTTTTGTCAAGTAGTTCTTGAAGATCTTTCTTCGCAAATCTCAAAACCCGAAGGCCGGTATCAAAAAGCCAATATGTCAGTCGGTGTCCTTAAAGAAAGAAACCAAGTCGAAGAAAGGCTTGTAAGGAAAGGCGACATCAAAAAACTAAAAAAAAGCTTCATGCTTAAATAGTCGACATCCTCATCCGATTGGCTTTGGTTTGTACCCCAAGCCTCAACTGGCCATCTCTGATGAATCTCAAACTGGAAAAACGGCTTGTTTACTGGTAAATTACGCACCAGATGCGCAAAGTTGAAACCGCAGAGATCATTAGAGCTTTTAAAGAAACAGAGGTCGGAAAACAAATCCCACTTTTCATTGAAGTAAAGAGGATGTTGGAGCTGGCTACGGGTGAAGCGCTTTGCCCAAACTCTACCGGTATTATCGAAAGAAGTGGTCCGCTAATATACACAATAACCGATAATATAGACCTCATCTGTTTCAGGGAACAGGGGGTCCCAGCCGCCATTAAAGTTGCCATGCTCTGGGCAGCGGTATCTTACGAGGCTCGTCCGGAAGCTGATTTACGAGAAGCAATGCGGAGAAAGCCGTTACCGAGATTCTCCGAGATTGGTTGGAAACCAGGTTCGATCACTCTCCAAATAGCTCGAGAAGCAGAAGCTCAGGCGAAGATAATTCGCCCACAAACGAAGGGTAAATTCACTGAAATAGATCTGGGGAAAATGAGAGATCACATGGAGAATGGAATTCAGTTAGGAAAAACAGAACTTATTGTTGTTGCGGGTCCTAATGGTGTGGGCAAGACGTCACTTGTTGCCGGGCTTGCTTCTTTTGCACAGAGCTGCGGATTGGAAATCTCTTCTGCTCATTTTCCTCGAAGAGACGGGCCCCTAGGACATGTAAATAATGCAATCTTAAAAGGGGAAACACAAATGACCTCGGAGGCTAAGCAAATGGTGTTTCTGGCTGATGCTTTAGATTTTCCTATGCCTCAAAGTACATTTCTTATTTGTGATCGCTTTAATCCCTTTGCCGAAGGTTTCGTTTACGGACCTAAGGAGGGAAACTTCGATCCGTTTATCCTTGCCGCCAGGGAACAATTTAATATGGTCCCCTGGGTATTTATTCTGGATCGACATCCTGCTTTATGCTTTGACGCCATTAAAAAGCGCGGCGGCGAACGAAGGATTTATGAACAAAGCGTTGAGCAACTTATTAGCCAACAGCTTCGTTTTTGGGCCCTTTTCAAAGTTCCGGGAACTGTTGGTATTAACGTCGATATCCCGCCTCAAGAGCAAGATGAAAGAGAAGTGATTATGCGGGCTACTCAAAAAGCAATTGTTGCGGCAATCAATCGAGGGATATTACAAAGAGCCCTGGTCAGGCAAACAAAATACCCCGATTACACCCAAGCTGATGATGCTGTCTGGACTCAATATCGGAAGTGGTATTTGGAAAGACCTGAAAGATATCGGAGCTTTTTAGAAAACTTTAGAGACGGTTAATACAAAAATCTCTATTACTTATTAACTGGCCTACTGCAGACAAAAATAATACAGCCCTTTTCATCCTGGCGTCTTTCGGCGCCATACTGACACCCTGAAGGAATTAAAATGTCAGGACAGGTATTGCCTAACACTTTCAGTCGATTTTGTTGGGTGATGGAATAAAGCGAGAGGAAAAGAACTACCAAGCCGACGAACAGACTCATCATCAAAAACCAAATTCTCATGACCCTGGGCTCATTAACTTTGGGCGACATTTTCTTAAGAATATAGTACCGCCAGAGTGATCTCTTTACAAGAGGTTGTATAAGTCAAGGACATTTGCGACATTCCTCCTTTCGCAACAAAGTATCCCAGCGGGCTTTGCAACTCCAGGGAGTGGTGTCTCCGTTTAGTGTT
>LCJH01000058.1 GCA_000999595.1 Microgenomates group bacterium GW2011_GWA2_44_7 | reverse complement strand
CGACACCTACTCCCACCCCAACCTTAACTCCCACCCCGACACCTACCGCCACCCCGACGCCCGGTCCGGGTGTTACCGGCAGTTGCGTCGGACTTTCAGTCAGCCCGAGCGAGGGCACCGTTCCCCTCTCGGTCACCTTTACCGGTTCAGGGACCGATAGCAGTGGCAACATTCAACAGTACGAGTTTAATTTCGGAGACGGGTCAAACGGACAACCCCAAATAATTCAGCAAACATCCACCCAGGCGACTCATGTTTTCAATAACCCCGGATCATTTGTGACCTCGGTGCGAATTAAAGACTCTCGTGGAAACTGGGTGGGAGACCCAAACAGCTGCCAAAAGACAGTCACCGTTAAGGCAAAACCGCAGGTAATTGGAGCCACCGCGCCACCGGTTTTACCAAAAGCGGGAGCTTCACCGATTGGGCTTCTTCTTCTGGCCACTGCCACCAGCACCGGCGGGCTATATCTTTTTAGGCGCTTTCGGGTTTAGGAACAGATTATTTTGAAGATTAATCCGCTTTATATATTTTTTTCACCACTCGCCTTTGGTTGGGGTCCCATTCAATAGAAACCCCTTCTATAACAATCCTTCCTCCAGAAGCAATACCCCCTTCTCCAAACCTTCTTCCTCGGGTACGCCGGAGCACGATGGAGTCTCCTTTTCCAAACACTACTTCTTTTCTCCCAAAGCACACCAAATCACCTCTCCGAACAAATATCACTCCACCGATTAACACTTCTAATTGGTCATCTTTATCCTCTCCTAAGCGAATACTGCCGTATCTAATTTCCGCTGTCCCACGAGTTGTGAGTTGAAAACTTACCCTCACCGATCCAAGTTCAATCTCATGTTGGCCAACATTTAAGGGTTCCCCGTCTGAAGTTGTGGACCCTTCTGCTTTCGACATTGAAAGGAATTATATACTTTTAGCCTTATTTCTCCACTAAAAAAACCCGCGTTTTTATTGCGGGTTCTTTAATTTATGGGGTTGGTGTCGATGGAATCGACATGATAACCCCAATTAACAGTCAAAATGTGGTAGGAAGAGTCGGCCGACTATGACGTTTGTCGGTTTCCCCTATGCGTTATTTCTTTTACGAGGTTAACGAACCTCGGGGTTGTTTCCCCGACGTTACCGTCGGAGTCGCATATTCTCCTTAGAAAGGAGGTGATCCAGCCGCACCTTCCAGTACGGCTACCTTGTTCGTGTCAACCTTCAAAAGTTTTCAATGAAACTTTATATTGGTTCTTCCGTCTCTTTCGAGCGGCACGGACTATATCTTCACCCGCCACAACTTCTTAGTAAAAGATGTTGGCGGGGTTCGCGTGTAGTCTCTACGGAGTCCCACTAAAAAAATAGTGGGTTCCCTCGGTATTCCCCATCGATTTAAACTCGATTACGGGGTTCACCGATATAGCGAAATTTTTCACCTGAATTACTTCAAGCGGTCGCAACTGCCCTTTCGGCTAACGACTTGATCCGCATCGCTGATTTCAGCGTGGTTCCGCACTAGGCGGAGCTTCGGCTGCCACCAACTTTGATGACCTGACGGGCGGATTACAATCTTTCGTATAAGTTGTGTTCCCACCCGGCGAGCGGCTTTCCCGCACCGGGCGAGCCCCATGATTCATTTCTGCTTTTAATTGTCGTATTGCTTCTACTTTTTCTATCGGAACCCGTTGCTGACAGTTTGTCATTTCAACTATTCGACAAAAAAGTTCAAAGTTTCTTTTTTTCTGGCTTTTAAGATGATGTTTGTGAAAAAAGGGAATTAGTTTTTCTCTAATGTCATTGGGATTACTTACCGATAAACGGTAACATTCCGAATGATTTATCCGTTTTTCTTTCTGGCGATACACCCTGCCGTACCCTAGACTGTCTCTAACTTCATTCAAAAGTGGTAACTCATCCGATCGCATCTTTAAATAAAAATGCGGTTCCACTCTCCACTCCGGTCGATAACGACCAGGAGGGCGAAGATTTATATAGAAACACCCTTCACCATCCGAAAGTCCGACAATATAATCTGCAGATACCATGGGTAGACTCCTTCTCGAGCAAAACTCGATACTATGAATCAGCTGACTTCTCTTCTTCAAGTTCAGGATACCCGAACAAAATACGAAAGTCAAGAAGAGATCTCCTCAGGTTACAAATATCACTTTTCCAAACATCCAACTTATAAATCACTTCCCCACGACACACCATGTGGGTCGACTTGATTCCACAAGTT
The DNA here is from genome assembly GCA_000999595.1 of Microgenomates group bacterium GW2011_GWA2_44_7. Lineage (GTDB taxonomy): Bacteria > Patescibacteriota > Microgenomatia > GWA2-44-7 > GWA2-44-7 > GWA2-44-7. Next base: position 7,271 of record LCJH01000058.1, on the reverse strand, counting down.
TTTAAATACTTGTAGGTTGGCTGCTCTTTGTCTCAGGCCCTCGAGCTCAAATCCTCACGAACTTAAGCCTGCCAAATCCGCCGGTTAGCGGAGTGTTTTTTTGACTATAAAGTGGACTTTAACCACTTAGCGATACTTGCTGCTGAGCGCGCATAATGTAGAAAAAGGCTGTAATTAGCCTTTTCTGACGTGTGTACAAGAGGCGAGAACGTATTCACCGCGGCCTGCTGATCCGCGATTACTACCAAATCCGAGTTCATGAGGGCGAGTTGCAGCCCTCAATCCCAACTGGGGGAAGGTTTGTTGAGATTAGCTCCCCGTTACCGGTTCGCAACTCATTGCTCTTCCCATTGTAGGATGTGTGTTGCCCTGGATATAAGCGCCATGCTGACTTGACGTCATCCCCTCCTTCCTCCCTGCTATACGCAAGGCAGTCTCTTATGATGGGTCTTTTGGACAAAAACATAAGATAGGGGTTACGCTCGTTCCGGCACTTAAGCCGACACCCCCAATTCTGAAAATTCAGAACTAGACTATACCTTCACCCGCCACAACTTCTTTAGATGTGGGCGGGGCTGGCGTTTTACCCTTATCAAATTATGATAAAAGTCTGCGATAAAAAATCGCAAGTCGTTACAGGGTCAAGAAAGCTTGTATCTCAGGCTCGGAACCACATAAGAAGAAATCAGCTCAAAAAAGTGATCAACTGATGTAGATAATACATAAAGTCTTCTGCTTGGTGAGACTGAAATCTTTAAATTAAACCGCTTGTTTAAACTAATAACAAGCTTAGACAAGTTAGGTTCTGAAAATTGGTTTGTAGCGATGGTCGGACATCTATGATCGGAAAAATTCCCATCATCCATGTACCAAACTGCAAGAGATAAAGGGCTGATTAAGTAGAGTATCGATTCAGGAATAACTTTTTCGCCACTTGGGTAGAATCTTTTCCTCCATGGGCGAAAATATTGCCTGAGCCAAAATCTCCACGTCGAGTATCGTTTATAATATCGACGATCAAACCGCTCTGTTCTTATTGGACTTCCATAAGCCAAGCTTCGAAGCTCATCATATTTCCAAAATAAGTATGGCTTTTGAGCTTCAGATTGCTCGATCTGTATCTGTCCTCGTGGTGATATGTATGCATCCCCCAACAAAGACCCAATAAGAATTTGTTCTTGTCTATCGCTTACAACCAATTTGCAATTTTTCCGAGCTATGAGTGTTTCCATGCTTTCCGACTTCCCTCGGGATTGTCTGTCTTTAGGATAATCCGAAGATTACCCGAAAGTCAAGAGTTCCCCCGATATGAGCCAGATTTTACTTCTTGCCTTACGGCAAGAGGCCGCTTCGGGTATTTTTCACGGCACGAGCTGAAGACAGCCATGCAGCAGCTGTGCTAGCTACCGATCTTGACGGTTGGGTACCCGTTTCCGGGACCTACTACTAGCATGTCAAACCCAGGTAAGGTCCTTCGCTTCGTTTCGAATTAAACCACATGCTCCTCTGGTTGTGCGCCTCCCCGTCAATTCCTTTGAGTTTTAAGCTTGCGCTCGTACTCCCCAGGCGGCTCGCTTAACGCGTTAGCTGCGACACTCACCCCGCACAAAATAGATGAATTCAAAACTCAAAAGTTAGAATTCAAAAGTGAAATTTAAAAGTTAAAAGTTCTGATTTTCTACTTTAAATTTTGACCTTTGACCTTTGCCTTTTAAGTTTATCTTCTATCCTCTGCGGGACGAGCATCTAGCGAGCATCGTTTACGGCTAGGACTACAGGGGTCTCTACAAATTGTTACCATCTCTTAAAGAGACAGGTGTTGTTTTTTACAACACTCTCATGATCGCCCATGAGACCGGACTATATCATTGTCCTGAAAACTGAGAAAAACTAAGAATCTTCTTTGGATTACCATAGGACGACAAAGCAAGTTTCAACACTTCGTTCTTTTCCCAACCCTGCCAAAAAACAGAATGTTGAGTAAATTTCACGCCGTCGAGAAAACCCACCTTGTCTCTAAAACCTCGCAATCCTTCTTCTCCCTGAAGAAGGATTCTGTTATCTCTCATCAGAATCTTCGATTTGACACCTAAGGTGCCCAGAAGCTTCTGATAATCAAGCTGAAGTTGTGGATGGTGACAAGCTAAGTATGCATTGCGAATCAAAAATCTATAGTTAGATTTGGATTTAGCCGCATATAAGTTAACTCCACCATCACAACTAAAGGCAGCCTTCAAAAAGAGAGAGATCAGATGAAAGTCCATCTCAGAAGTGAACGGCAATCTCGCAAACGGGTATATCTTTTCACCCCCCGTTCCCTTGAAAGCCAATGTTCTGAAAGTTCCATATTTGGCAGTCAAGTAAGTGCCACAATACGCACTATCGACAACAGCCTTATAAAAGGGTTTATCGTTCACAATTTGTTGACGAATTCTTATGCGGCGACTGTCCAATCCAAAGATCTTGATCATACAATCCTTAAATGTTTGGATGATCTTAAAAGAAGTGTTGCTAAGGTAAAATCTCCAGCAACTCTTGCTCTTTTTGGAAAGGCAGCCGTCGGTATATAAAATTCCCAACAAAATGGCTTCCTCTTCAGTTATTTTTTTCTCAGTAGGACATTTGGCATATAGTCTCTGAGGATCCTCCGACAACAACATCGGAGTTTCCTGCTGATTTTCTGCACTCGAAACATTGTCAGTTAATGAAATGGGCATTGGTAAAAGTATTATCCAAACTTAACCCGAAATCAATAACTAGCCCGAGATTCCCAGATGTTCCAGCATATAGCCAAATTTTTACTCCGGCGTTACCACCGGAGGGGACCAGAGATTAACTCCATCCCTTTCGCTCCCCTAGCTTTCGTTCCTCAGTGTCAGATTCGTCCCAGGTGCCTGCCTTCGCCCTTGGTGTTCCTGTCGATATCAACGCATTTCACTGCTCCACCGACAGTTCCAGCACCCCCTAACGACCTCAAAGTCTCCCAGTATCATAAGCAATTCTACGGTTGAGCCGCAGGCTTTCACCCATGACTTGGAAAACCACCTACGAACGCTTTACGCCCAATAAATCCGGATAACGCTTCCAGCCTACGTATTACCGAGGCTTCTGGCACGTAGTTAGCAGCTGGTTATTCTTCCCAACATATGTTGAGACAAAAGGAGTTTACGATCCGAAGACCTTCTTCCTCCACGCGGCGTCGCTCGGTCAGGCTTTCGCCCATTGCCGAATATTCCTAGTTGCTGCCACCCGTAGGTGTGCGCACCGTGTCGCAGTTGCGCTGTGGCTGACCGACCTCTCAGTCCAGCTACCCGTCATCGCCTTGGTGGGCTATTATCCCGCCAACTAGCTGATAGGACGCAGGCTCATCTCAAAGCGGGCAGTTAAGCCCTTTAATCCGGCAAAGCCGGATACTATGCGGTATTAGCTCGCCTTTCGGCGAGGTATTCCCCACTTGTAAGGTAGATTCCTACGTGTTACTCACCCGTCCACGACTCGCTTCGACCTTGCGGTCTCAGCTCGTTCCATTTGCATGCCTAAGGCACGCCGCCAGCGTTCATCCTGAGCCAGGATCAAACTCTCAATAAAATTTTCCTACCACATTTTGGCCGTTAATGGTTCGATAGACTCACCACTAGCCCAAAAATGTTTCAATATTTCTCAAAGGTATTAACGCTAAAAAAACATTCAATTTTCAAAGAGCGCCGTACTTCGTAAAGTGACCCCCTCCTTCAGCCGCCAACAATACGAGGCCAAAGCCCAGGCGTTTCTGTCCGGAGTTAAATCTCAAATGACCCCTCAAACTTTTCCGGAAGAGGGGTACTTGATGGTTTATTTGACTCCGGAATTACCTTTTTAATTTCGACGGTGATATCACTAACAACCGATTCGTATAGTGGACGGTTCTGGTTAAAAGACCGCCATAGGTTAAGCGTTGTAAAAGCGTTAACAATCAGGACAACAGTCAAGGAAACGATGCCCAAAAAGACACCCCAGTTTCGAGTGACCACTACATTAGTATCAGCTATCAGGTCATGCCAACTCCGTCTTTCTTTCTTTAGTGCCCAGAAAAATCCCATTCCCAAAAGAGAACCTGACACGCCATAACCAATGTAATCGCGAAAGAAAGCCCGCCAAAAAGAAATATGTTCTCCCCTATCGTTAACAACCGCCAACCCACAGAGCAGTTTACCCATTGATCCGCCGAATTTTGAAATCATAAAAGAATCAATAAAGGCTAAAGCAACTGGCACAACCAACAACCCCGTAACGACAAAGAAAAGCCCCCCGTTAAGCAGCGTCATCAGGTTGTCTGCAGAAACAATCAGAAGAGCCAAATATTGCAAAAAGAAAATTCTCATAGCAATCTCGATGAGCCGAGCCAGTAACCGCTGAAAAAAATGAGCCCTATTCAGATCATTCATTTTTTATAACCTCCTCAAAAAATAGATTCCAATTCGCATAGTTAAATATGACAATAATCGCCCGCACAACCAAATTTATATGGACGAAAACCAAAATTAACAACCCGAGCAAAATAATGGTCGGGACGCCGGGCAAATGAAAACCGTCTCTAAACTGCGGAATAAGCAAAATTAAGGCAGGAACACCGACAATTATCAGTGAAACAATCGTCGTCAGACAGCCTGCAACACAACCAATCACCAGATTAATAATTCCCATGACAATCGTTTCAAGAAAACTCTTTTTGCTCATGGCAAGCGCCTGTTTCCAAGCCTGCCAAGGGGAATAACCTTTAATAACAATCAGCCGCTGGGCGTATATATTGACCATCGCCAACAGGAGAAGGACCACAATCAGAGTCAGTCCCCCTACGATCGCACCAAGAATCGTTACAACCACCGCCATAACCGGTGAAACAGTTCCCAAGAGAAAAAATAGACCGATCAAAAGGAGTGACAAAATCGCTAGAACCAGAAAAACCAAAAATTCAATCGAACTGTAAATAATCAGATTTTTTAGTGAAGAAATGCCTCGAGGGGAAGTATTCAGCAAGGTCACCGTCTCATTATTCGCCGCCATCTGCAAACCGGCAATCAACGCTCCTTTTGCCCAGTTCTGCAGGATCACTCCGATGATAACCAGGAAAAGCACCGAGAAAACTACCGCTATCACCACTAATATCCAAGTTAATGGGGAAACAGAAAAAAACCACTCCATCAAAGCATTCGTGGTCGCCCCCAACACCTGCGTGGCATTATCCACAAAACCAGAAGGGATTGCGGTTAAATTATCTTTCAGGGTACCGCTAGGACTTGCTTGAAAGTTGCCGCCGCCTCCGCCGCCGCCGCTGAAGTTACCTCCGCCACCGGCAGCCGCCAAAATTAACCCATAAATCCACAGCCACTTATTTTTTTTAGTAATTTCCCAGGAGCGACTGATTATCTTCCCGTAATCGATATTAGTCACACTACACCCTTACAACAACTGTACCGGCAATTTTATCGTGAAAGGTCTGCTTTTTGTCGTCCCAAAGCATCCAAAAGAAACCTACAAGTAAGCTAATTGTGGAAACAAATTTACCTACCATTTCCCTCAGAAAAGCCGTTACATAACCTGGCACCGACCCTGTCTCTATTCTCACTACTTTTATTCCAAGTGCCATCTTGCCCAATGTCTGACCTCGAGAACCAATCAGCAAAACATAATACAAGATTGAAACCACCGTTCCAACAACAAAACCCATCATTCCCCCCAAAAACTGTGCGAGACCCACCGCTCCCTCAGACGAACCGGCCACCAACCCCACCCCAACTCCCAGGAAAACGCCAATAGGGAAAACTATCACTACACTTACAATTTGAACAATTATTCCATCGACAAACGCCGCCACTAATCTTCTCCCAAAGCTGGCATAGTTGTAGTTATTCGAACCGCTGGGGTTGGCCGCCACCGCCGGAGCCGGAGCGACGTTCGCCGGTCCCGAAGCAGTTACCACCGGAGGTAGTGGAGAGCTCGGCGCTGATGCATCCATCAGCTTCACTGTAGATCGCCGGACGGTTTCGTGTCAATACTATGCGCTATGGACTCGTCAATTCAGCTTCTATCTGCGCGCTTGTCCTATCTAATACCGAAAAGTCGGTATCATCAATGTCTTTGCTAATCGCCCCCGGATCATCCGATTCGCTTTGCACAGAAAGTGGCTCTTCCGGTGACGGCAATACCGTCACGGACGGCATTGGCAGAACTTTAGAACCTCCCGGTATCCCCTGCTCAAGCACAGGCCCTGAAACGGCTGACTGACTCAGACGAAAATAAAGGGACGCCAGTAGAGCAACCAACAGCAAAGCTCCCAAGCTAACAGTCAATATCGTTTTATATTTATTCATTTTTTAACAATGTATCTTTTCCGGTAACCGGCGGTGTTACTCTCCCGGAAATAGTCGCCATCGACGCCGATATCCCGTTAAGAACCGCCAATGTTTTATGCAGATCCTCTCTTATCGTGTTCATTTCCAACCGGAGCGTTGTTAATTCACTTTTAGTCTGTTGTTTTGTATAAAGCGAGGCCAGACTAATCCGAAATTTATTGAGCGCTATCTGCGCCGCTTCCAGGTTATCAGTCGCCATATCGATCGCTTTATTCAGATTAGGCTTCTCTTTTGTTGGTATCTCCATTTTGCCAATTCGAGACTGCATCCGTGTCAATATTTTAACCAGTCTCTTAATCGCCATTTCGGAATGGTTAATAAATAAGCCGCCCAAACGTTGAATCGTCAGGATTTTTCTCGTTGTAAGACCGGCCGATTTATCAACCGCGCTGGCCGTTGCCTCAGGATCTGATAATTCCGAAACGGGACTGCCGGCTGGAAGGCCCTGAGCCAGCAAAGGCTTCGCCGTTACCAAAACCAAAATCATTGTTAGCAAAACCGGTTTCTCTGTTTTCTTTATCATTTGTTTAAATTTAAGATACGCGCAATTAACATAATAAATCAATATGGGGCAACCGACTGCATGATCCAATTTTTCGCATTCCACACCCCGGCAATTTTTGAGTAAAGCAGTTTCCAGATATCATCTTTAATTCCCGCTCCGGAATACTCAACTAAACCGCTTCCGGGTGTATCCAGAAAGTTACTATCCCCCGCAAACGGCTTCCCGGCCGGCTGGAAAATCCCGGTCACCGCTTTATCTCCGGGCCGATATCCTCGGAATATATTAAAAATCCCAAACGGCCCTCCGGCTGTCTGATACCATATATTCAGGAGAAACGGAATATTACTGCGCACGGTTATCGTATCTTTGTCTGA
>LCJH01000057.1 GCA_000999595.1 Microgenomates group bacterium GW2011_GWA2_44_7 | reverse complement strand
GCATCTCCCGAGTTGGATTCATAAGCAATCCCGAATCGTTTCGTCGTCCCTGTTCCTCCAACCGTTATCGCCGCTCCCCACTGATCCGACCATGACGTCCCGTCAAAACAGATGACCCTCAAAACTCCGAGGCTGTTTACATACCCCGCAATCGCCTCCAATTTTTTCGGTGAAGTTTTCAAGCTCCAAGCCCTTCCCGGAGACGATGTTTGATCTGCCGACCGTTCCGCTTCAAAGATTCCGCTGCTTATATTAAAATCCCTAAATTTTGGGCTATTTGTTCCGTCTTCGTAGATTACGATTCCCCCCAGGGTTGACTGCCATTTGTGCAGATACTGCGTAAAGGTAATGTCGTTTTGGCGCGCCGCCGTAAAGTCCCAACTGACTTTCGAAGTAACTTTTTTCGTGTTGGGATCCGGTGTTCCCGAAGGCGGCAAAACAATATTGCCGTTACCATCCCGGTTGACCGTCTCCACTTTAATAACCCTCGTATATCGACTGTCAAAAATATTATCGGCCGCACCGTTGTACTCCCAAACTCCCAAAGTGGCATTCTGCCTTACCCCCGTAGAAACGGTGTAACCCAGATATGCCCAACCCTGATTTCGAATTGACCGCGATGCCTCAATTCCTTCACTGGCGTACTGCGCCGCCACCATCTCTTCCTCCGCTAAACGATTGGCGTTATAGGCAGAAACGAGAGCGATAATCGCCCCTGTTGTCAGAATCATAAAAATAGAGACGGCCAAGAGAACCTCTATCACCAAAAAACCTCTTTTCATTTTTTAACGGCTAACCACCCCCTCTGCGTTTATGGTAATTGTCTTCGTTTGATTCAGCGTGGTAACCGAAATGGTCGGTGTATTGTCCGGCAAACCGCTAGCTCGGGCAAAGTTAACCTCAAAAGGAGTCACCTCGACACTCGGGTTTACCCCAAAAGTCTCATCTAACGCCAGATTGTGCGTCGGTGACCCAAACGAGCTTCCCTGGTACATCGTAATCGTCGGAGAAGTATAATTTACTCCCCAGCCGGAATTTCCGTTTTTCCTGCTTGTCATCGCGTACATCTGTGCTTTTCTTAATGTCTGGACAATTTGATCCACCGTATTGTCGGAAGCATTTTGATTCAAGAAACGAGAGTACACCACCGCGCTTAAAACCGACATCGTCGTCACGATCGCCACAACCATAAGAAGCTCGATAAGCGTAAAACCTCTTTTCACCGATGAACTCCTCCGGCCAGTGAATAGATGGGAGAGATAATAGAAAAAGCCACAAATCCGACCATCAGAGCAATACCGATCAGCATCACCGGCTCGAGAATGGTTGAAAGGTTTTTGGTCGTATCGTCAACTTCCTCCTCAAAGAAATCCGCCAAGTACATCAGTGATTCATCCAGCGTCCCTGACTTCTCTCCCACCCCGATCATCCTCACCACGATAAGCGGCACAAAACGATAATATTTCGAACCCATCTGCGCTTCAAGCGAAACCCCCTTCTCCATCGCCACCAACATCCTTGCCAAATAATCCTTAAAAACCAGATTCGCCGAGGCATCAGAAGCCGCTTTCAAGGCGGTCGTAATCGGCAAACCACTGCGCAACATCAAGCCTAAATTTCGGCACATATAAGCCACCTGAATATTTGTTAGAAGTTTGCCGAAGATAGGCAAACTTAGGAGCAGTTCATGCCACCGAGGCTTTACCGTCGGTGTTTGAATAAGTAAATAAAAAGCCGTCACCGCCGCTGCCATGAGAAACAACAAAAGTAAACCATAATCCTTGGAAACATTAGCCACGAAAATCAATAGCCTCGTCGAAGGAGGCAGGTCAACACTTAAGGATTTAAACAGCGTAACCATCTGGGGCAAGACAAAGATAACCATCGTCAGACCCGAAATAATCGTGGCAATCATCACAATTGCCGGATAAAGCATGGCGCTTTTTACCTTTTTCTGAAATTCATACGCTTTACCGAGCGATCCGGCCAGATATTCAAGATTCGTTTCCAGGTTTCCCGACTCTTCGCCTATCGCCACAATGCTTCGATAAAGGGTATCAAAAACTCTCGGATGACGCCGCAGTGTCTCTGCCAGACTCTGACCGTTATTTATTCCATGGAATATCTCCTCCAATATCCTCTTGAAATCCTTACTCTTTGTCTGACTCTCCAAAACCTTTATTCCTTCAGCTATCGGAATGCCACTTTTTAGCATCACCGATAGATGTTTGGTAAACATTAATCGATCTTCAAACCGCACCCTTTCCCATTTATTAGCTGATTGAGTATTTACGGGCAGATTAGTTTTCATAATGCACTAAATTACTCTTTTGTTGCTCTGAGTATTTCTTCAATCGTCGTCACTCCCTTTTGCACTTTGCGAATTCCATCCTCAAGCATCGTCATCATGCCATCTTTTATCGCCTGCTGTTTAATACGATCCGCGTCCGCCTTGGCCATAATCAGCTCTCTTATCTCAGAAGTTAAAACCAAAACTTCAAAGATCCCGATTCTTCCCGTATGCCCAGTAGAATGGCATACCGGACAGCCTTTTCCTTTATATATCCTTATCGATTTTTTTCCTTTAAAATACTTAAAAACTAAATCTCTTGGAAGATTTTCCGAAATAGAAGCTACCGGGACATCGATAGATACCCGGCACTTAAGACATATTCTTCTGACCAGCCGCTGGCCGATAATCACGTTGATTGTTGAGGCAACCAAAAACTGTTCGATCCCCATATCCATCAGCCGCGGGAGTGAAGTTGCCGCATCGTTCGTATGCAAGGTTGATAAAACCAGATGCCCGGTCATCGCCGAGTTAACCGCGATGTCCGCTGTTTCTTCATCTCTTATCTCTCCCACAAAAATAATATTAGGGTCTTGCCGCAGAATTGCGCGCAACCCCGAGGAAAAAGTCAGGTTGGTTTTTGGATTTACCTGAATTTGATTAACCCCCTCAATATCATATTCCACCGGATCTTCAATCGTGGCAATATTTACCTCTTTGGTGTTGAGAATTTTCAAGATGGAATAAATACTTGTTGTCTTGCCGCTGCCTGTCGGACCGGTACTCAAAACCATTCCGTAGGGTTTCAGAAAACCTTTGCGAACCTTAGCCAAATCGCCCTCCGACATGCCCAGATCAGTCAGTCCAAACTGCCTCGAACGGGAAGAAAGAAGCCTGGTCACAACCTTTTCTCCATAGATAACAGGGACGATAGAAACTCGGATATCCAACTCTTCCGTCGATAGCTCAACCTGCATCTTTCCATCTTGAGCGCTCAGGTGCTCATCGGTTCGGAGTTTAGCCGCCACTTTAATTCTGGTGACAACCTGATTATGCAGAGCGATAGGTAAGCGCAAAACGTCATGCATCACTCCATCAATGCGGAACCGCACCACCGATTGTTCTTTGTGGGGTTCAATGTGGATATCTGAAGCACCGTTTGCCTGGGCATATTCAATCAGCAGGTCCACAATTTCTTTTGCCGGCACTTCTCCGATACCCTGTTTAGTCGCCTGGGTGATTTTCTCGGTGAAAGATTCGTCAAAAGTCTTTTGCAAATCTCTTTTATACAACCCCAACGCCCAATCTATGTCTTTCGGTGTCGCTAAATAGACCTTCACTTGCTCGCCGGTCTTTTTTTTCAAGAAAGACAAAAACTCCGTATTCGTCGGATCGGCCATCGCCACCTTCACCCCCGAAGCGTCATGGGCAAAAGATATCGCCTGCTGTTTCCTGGCAACAATTTCAGGGATGTAATTTAAAACATCGATCGGTATGGCAATTTCTGATAATCGTACCAGTGGTGCGCCGACCAGTTCAGAAATTACTTGGCCGAGATTGGCATCAGAAATTAAATCCTTTTCAATCAACACCTCACCGAGGGGTTTGGCTGCGTTTTTGCTCTCTGTAACCGCCGCCGCCAGTTGAGATTTTTCTATTACGTCTAACTCTTCTAAAGCATGCAGGAGAGATTCATCCTTATATGGTGTCATAGCCGCCTTACTTATCTAAAAGCGCTTTAATTTTTTGAGCCATGTCTTTTAGCTGAATATCAGTTTTTATAAAATACTCCCGCGCCCCCAGTGCCCTTGCTCGATCAATATCTTCCTTCTGACCCAAATTTGACATGACAACTACCGGAATGTCTTTCAGGTTAGGATCCTTTTTTACTTCTTCCAGTACCGCAAAACCATCTTTAATCGGCATCACTAAGTCCAAAAGAATAATATCCGGGATAAAAGTCTTCAGAGCCAATAGCGCTTGCTCGCCGTCCCCGGCAACCTGAACATCAAACCCTTCTCTCTTCAATTTGACTTTATAGGCACTCGTCAGAAAATTATCGTCTTCCGCGATCAATATTTTCTTCATCTTCAAGATTACCTTACCTTATAAGGTACCGCTCGCTAGCTGTCCTTTGATAATATCAATTATCTCATCCAAGCGGTATTCCGCTTTGAGAAGATATTGTTTGGCCCCCAAGGCAAGCATGCGGCTCACTCTCTCCGAACTGGCAGAATTACTCACCACCACCACCGGAACTTTATTTAACTGTTCATCTCCCTTGATCGCACCCATAAACTCCAAGCCGTCCATGTCTTTAAGATAGTAATCAAGCCAGATAACATTAGGTAAATCCAGCGGGTGTTCGTGCAAATACCGCACTGCTTGTTTGCCTGAACTAAAAGGAAGAGCAACAATCCCACTTAACTCCAGTTTCTTAACAATCGCCTCAAGAAGCAGTTGTTCGTCCTCGACCACCAACACCTTCAGTTTATTATCTGTCATTGGTTTCAGAATAGCATAATAAAACCTATGAATTAAGAGTCACCTCGCCCGCTTTGGGAGCCATGCCGGTAAGCGGAAGTGTAAACCAAAAGGTAGTTCCGCCATTTTCTTTTGAAGTAAACCAAATCTTGCCCCCCGATGACTCCACAATTACTTTAGCCAGATACAGTCCTAAGCCCGTCCCTTCAGTCACTGTTCGTACTGCATTTGTCGCTCGGAAGAATTTCTCAAAGATCCTTGATTGGTCACTTTGTGGGATCCCGCAACCGGCATCTGATACTTGAGAAACCACCTCTTTATCGTTTTTCGAAATTATTACCGTTATCTGGCTTCCCTCAGGCGAATATTTAATAGAATTTGACAATAAAATCAAATAAACATGATTAATCATCCGTGCATCGAGGGCTACTTGAGGCAATTGCCCATGAACGCTTACCACCATTGTTAACTTCTTTTCTCTGATCTTCTCTTGCAAGTCTTCCAGTACCTGATTAACCAAATCGGCCAGATTAGTCGGTTTCGGATCAACGATAATCCTTCCGGATTCAATCCGGGTGATATTCAGAAGCGAATTAACCATCTCAATTAACCTCTCATTCGATTTATGGATGTTCCCGACAAATTCTGACTGGTTAGTCGTCAGTTGTCCGGCGTCACCGTCAATAAGAAGTTCCGAAAACCATTTAACCGCCGAAAGCGGAGTGCGAAGCTGATGCGAAGCCAGAGAAACAAACTCACTTTTAGCTCGATCCACTTCTTTCTCATGGGTAATATCCCGAAATACGGCAATTACCCCGATCGTTTTTCCGTTTTCGACAATCGGTGCCGCCGTCGTCCCCACCGGAAATTTCGTCCCATCCCGACGAACATAAAAGTAGGTATCGTTAAAGACCGCCTGTCCGGTACTTAATACTTTTTGCGTCGCTCTTTTTTCGCGCGGTATCTGGTCGCCTTTCTCATCAACCAAAAGCGCAACATCACACCATCTCCGGCCAACTACCTCCTCGTTTTTCCAACCCACCATTTCCTCGGCCTTATGATTGATAAGCTCAATCAGTCCATATCTATCCGTGACCACAATTCCTTCACCGATACTACTTAAAAGCGCTTGATATTTTAACTGGTCTTCCTTGCTGATATCGCAACTAGCCTGCACGCTTTCTTTGCCACTTTTCCGATAAGTTAAGATATAAAAACCGACCAGTACGACAATTACAGATATCCAAACCACCAGGGCAGTCAACTCGGGCATGACTCCAGAATAGCAAACCTCAAAACTAATAACAACGCCATGTATAAGTCAAGGACATTTGCGACATTCCTCCTTTCGCAACAAAGTATCCCAGCGGGCTTTGCAACTCCAGGGAGTGGTGTCTCCGTTTAGTGTTG
>LCJH01000056.1 GCA_000999595.1 Microgenomates group bacterium GW2011_GWA2_44_7 | reverse complement strand
TAGTCCGGTCCATCCTGTTGGTCCGGTTAGACCGGTTCCTCCTTCAGCACCTTGTGATCCACCGGGTCCGGTGGCTCCGGTTGATCCTTGAGGTCCGGTGAAACCTGTCCAACCAGTGGGGCCGGTGAGTCCGGTAAAGCCGGTTAACCCGGTAATCCCGTTTGGTCCTATTGCTCCGGTGTCGCCCTGTGTTCCTTGGACGCCGATGGGTCCGGTGGCTCCGGTTTCACCTTGTGGTCCGGTAAATCCCGAAAATCCGGTCGGCCCGGCCACGCCGGTGTATCCGGTACTACCAATGCCGGTGGCCCCGGTTGCTCCGGCGGACCCGGTATTTCCTTGTGTGCCGCTACCGGTGTCGCCCTTGGGACCGGTGTGTCCGGTATATCCTACCGGGCCGGTATTTCCGGTCGCTCCTGTTACTCCGGTGTTTCCATAAGGGCCGGTTACACCGGTATAACCGGTTGCGCCTGCGCCTCCTGAACCTGTATCTCCTTTAGATCCGGTATCACCTTTGGCTCCGCTTGGTCCGGTTTTACCCGTTGTACCTTGGGGACCTTCATTCCCGGTAGAAATTTCGATCCATGTTTCACCGTTACAGAAAAAATAGACTTTTTTATCGTCATCAAAATACTGTTTGCCTTCGTAACGACTATTGCATAGCCCGATATCTTCTTTTTTCTGAGGGACGATGATGAAAGATTTGAAAAAAGTTACCGTATCACTAAAATTTCCCGGGACATTAACACTGAAAGAAAAGTTTTTATTATCTGCGGTGGCGGCTAATACCTGTTGTTTTGTCTCATGGGAGGACGAAGGGGAAGAAGGTGTCAGTATAAAGCCAGATTTAATTGATATTATGGCCACAATAGAAGCGGACACAGCCCCAAGACCGGTTATGGTGACAAATTTCCTTAGGAGTGAGACACTCTTGTTTGTCGGCGTAAGATAAGAGGCGTTATAGAAATTGGGTTCTTGGGCATGGGTATTTATGTCGTAGTCCTCCTTTGATGTTTGCTACAACTATAAAACAAAAAGAGGCCATTGTGAAGAAGAGATCTTTGATCTGAAACATGCGCAGTAGAGGGAAATCAATTCATAATTTCTATTAAAAATTACTGTAACAAAACCTATACTTGTATAACTATGTATAACGAAGTACTACATACATTAATAAGTTTGTTTATCAATCTCTAAAATTGTCATCGCTTTGCACACCCGGTGTGCAATAGCTTTACACATCGGGAAAATCAATTATTCGAGCCCTTGCCTTTTTGTGGGATTTCTCAAATGATATCTTAAACGCCTTAGCAACATTGTATGATACAAATGGACGAACCAATGAAAATCCTTATCCTTACTCAGACTTTTCCGCTAACACCCCAAGATTCTACCGCTCACTTTATGTACGACTTTGCCCGGGGCCTCGCTCAGATAGGAGAGAAAGTCACCGTTTTTCTGCCGTATCACCCCCACCTTAAACCGAAATTATTCCAAAATGTCAAAATTACTTCCTTCAAATATATTTGGCCAAGCCCTCTACACCTATTGGGTTTTGGCCGGACTTTGGAAAATGATCAGAAACTACGTTGGTTTGTTTATCTTTTAGCTCCATTCTATTTTCTCTTTGGAACACTCGCTCTTTTTCTACTTGTTCGTAAAGAAAAACCCGACATTATCAATGCTCACTGGATATTACCCGGAGGTTTTATCGCCGCCATT
The DNA here is from genome assembly GCA_000999595.1 of Microgenomates group bacterium GW2011_GWA2_44_7. Classification (GTDB taxonomy): domain Bacteria; phylum Patescibacteriota; class Microgenomatia; order GWA2-44-7; family GWA2-44-7; genus GWA2-44-7. The sequence goes on along the minus strand of LCJH01000056.1, from coordinate 12,631 downwards.
GTTTCTCGCTTAACCGGTGTCCGTTTATTTATTTCCCTCGCCGGATCAGATGTCTATCTGGCCAGAAGGAATATTCTCTTTTGGCAAATGGCCTTATTTGTAAAAAGACAAGCCACCAAACTTATCTCCAATAGCCCCCAGCTCTTGTCTGATTTTGGGGCCCGTGGCGAAGTCATTTCCTACGGCGTACCTGTCGAATTGAACAAGAAACTTCCTCAGGCTCCTCGTCACCAAAAAACAAAATTTAAGAAAGTCTTAGTTGCCACCGCCGGTCGGCCGGTAGAGAAAAAAGGTTTTGCTCTTCTCCAAAGACTTATCCCGGGAATTGAAATTGTCTCTGATCTGCCGGTGGGCGATTTCAGAAAAAAACTTCTGGAAGTAGATATCTTTATCGCCCTCTCTCTTCGCGACTCAAAAGGCAATCTGGATGATTCTTCACTAACTGTTCTTGAAGCCATGGCCGCCGGTTGTGCCGTTATTGCTTCGGATTTCCCCGGTTACCGTCGGATAATCCAAAATGGTAGGAATGGTCTTCTAGTTTCGCCCGACGATGAAGTATCAATTAATAATGCCGTCAAAACCTTGAGGCGCTCCGGTAATTTACGTTACTGCTTAGGCCGTAAGGCTCGCCAGACGATCGCCGCATCTTTCACACCCGATAAAATTGCCAAAAAATATCGAGCTATCTTTAGCTCTTCACTCTCAAAATAACCGTTGTATACTCTAAAATCTTGTCGAAAATTTTTGAGTATAACGAATCTAATCTGATTTTTCGCCTTTCAGGCTGTATATCAGAGTAAGATTAGTATATTATCTTTCACGATTTTTTATCTTCTTTTAACATGGAGAAGTATGACCTGTGCCTTCGGAGTCTTTGAAGTTTTCTTACCCATGGGGTTAGCCGAAACCCGACTTTAATAAGTAAGTGTCTTATCGTGTTGTTCGAACTTATAAATATTAACGGTTTAGCCAAAGTGTTTCCTACGGTTTTTATATATAGCAGTTCAGCAAAAAACTGCTCTCCCAAATCGAAAGCCTTGCGTCTTTCGTCAGCTGGAAATACATCCGTCTCAAAAACCGGATCCCGCTCTAGTCGCTCGTATTTATTAAGGTAATATTCCGGAGTGTATAATAGCCGGCCATGCTTAAGCACCCAATCATAAAGTTCGGTACCAGGATAGGGGATAGCGTTATAGATTCTAACCTCATTTAAGTTAAGCCCCCTCGCAAACTTTAAAGTTTTCCTAAATTTCTCCGGCGTATCTCCCGGTAAACCAATCATAAAAAAGCCACTTGACTCCAACCCGTGTTTGTTGACCAGCTTAACGGTTTTTTTAACTAAACTTGGGGTAATTTTCTTTCCAATCAAATCCAACACCTGTTGATCTGCCGATTCTGCACCAAAGGCAAAAAAGAAAAACCCCGCCTGTTTCATCTTAATAATCAACTCTTCATCGGCCGTATCTACCCTAATGCCCGTTCGTAGCTCAAAAGTGGAGTTTAAGTTAGCTTTGATAATCAGGTCACAAATTTCCATCGCCCACGGCTTTATCCCCGTAAATCCATCATCATTAAAACCAAAACTTCGGTATCCACGTCGATGCCAATACCTAATTTCCTTAAGGATATTTTCCGGACTCCGACGACGAGACCCGTATTGATCGAGAGCAAATTTCTTGTATTTAGGGAACGGCAACTGGTTAAGATTAAAGATATGCTCTCGGGGAGGGTTGGTCACAATGCCATCCTTTTTGCTGCGCCAAATAAGACCATTTATTTTTCGGAATGGTCGTCCTTGGGCTATTTCCAACAACGTTTTCTCCCCCTCACCGACAACGACTAAATCCGTTTGGGAATATTGTAAGACCTGTTCTTTAACCAATGAGGCGTGTGGACCACCTAAGATTACCGAAATATTAAAAAGTTTTTTTATTTCGGCAATAAAATCATAAACTTTCTGATACTCCAAGCTGGCGGCAGTGATGCCGATGTAATCGGGCCTAAATCTCTTAATTTGGCTAACTAGCTGCTCAAAACTCATCCCCAGCCGCATGTCAGCCATTTCTACTTTGTGTTTATTGACCAAAAGTATCTCTGCCAAGTATCCTAAGCCTACATGGGGCGTCGCCGGTTTCCAGTAACGACCCATCGAGGGGGGATTGATAAGAAGAAATTTCATTTCTTGTTTGAAACTAGCGGTCGGGCGACGACAACATGACTTATGGCAAATTCATCGGCCGATTTCTTTCCTCCCAAGACGATTGCTAGAATATTATCCAGGGTCATAAGTGGCCACATAATCGCCAACATAGTAAATCCAAGTATTTTATAGTGTTGTTTAAAGATAAGTTTCTTTACCCTTTCCATAAAAAAGATATGCCGGTAAATAGCCATTACCTCCCAGAAGTTTCCGCAAGTAATTCTCCTGACAACCCCAAAACCAGCCGTCTTAAGGAGTGCGGCGACCCCATGCTGCGTGTAATGACCAACATCCAGCGGAAGGTGGTGGGCAGGATAATTGTCTCTTACGTTGATAATAATGAAACCCTTCGGAGTTAATACTCGCCTGCACTCTCGCAATACTTTATGCGGCTCGGACAAATATTCCATCATTTCCGATAGCAATACAACATCCACAGCGTTTCTTTGAAGGGGGATATTGGTCGCATCTGCCCAGATATCTATGGGGTATTTACTATTATATATGCCCTTATTTTCTTTTTTTTCCAGGGTTATGTATTTACTAAACATCGGATAAAAGATTGGTCTATACCACTGTCTCCCGCAACCTACATCTAAGAAAGTCCCCCCGGCAACCTTTTTGACTTCCTTAACGGTTAGGGTTTCTGCTACCTTATAAAAATATTGGGGGTGAAATATCGTCGGCGCAAAAAAATCTGAAACCCGATCCCACCACTGAGTGAATGTCATTTGCGTTTTGTATACCATTTGTTATCGAATAAAATCAAGCTTCCGCGATCGAGAGGTTGTATTATTAACGCAAGCCATGACGCGTTTTATTAAAATACTGATCTTTGCCGTATTTATATTAGCGACTCTCCAAGCTCCGGTCGATCTGGATCTGGGCTGGCACCTTCGGTACGGGGAATATTTTTTTCAGACAGGTAAAGTTCTCAAAGATAACATCATAAGTTCCGTCTGGCCTGATTATAAGTGGGTGCAAGCTTCATGGGGTTATGATTTATTGGTGTATCAAATGTTTACTCGATTCGGATTCATCGGCCTTTCATTGGGCTCAATACTTATTACCTTACTTATCTTTTGGCTCCTTATCCGGCCCGTAGCAAGATTTTCGCCAACGGAACTTTTTTTACTAGGTGTTATCTTTCTTAGCCAAACCCCCCTGCTTTATTATACCGGACTTCGTTCTCAGACTCCGTCAACCCTTCTTTTCGCGTTGGCTTTGGTCATCGGTGACAATTTACTTAAACCCCACCCATCCGGAATCTTTGCTCGTAAAAAAACTTTATTGCTTCTTCCCTTGATCTTTCTAATCTGGACCAATATGCATGGAGGTTTTACGCTGGGCTTGGCCGTTTTGGGGATTCTGTGGATGGTACATGGCTTACTAATTCTTGCCCACTTTAAAAACTGGGTTAAGACTCCCGTTATTTCGCTTAAAAATTGGCTCCTCTTTGGTATCTTTTTTGTCGCTTCTCTGGCCGTACCCATTATTAATCCTTGGGGAATTAGGATTTATGAAGAAACTCTTAAACATTCAACTAACCTAAATCTTACCAGTATCACAGAGTGGATGCCCCTAACTGATAATAAAATTGCCACCGTGGTGGCCACGGTTATTGCAATCTTCGTTTTAAGCCTAAGTTTAGCTCGACGCCAAATTTTAAATTTACCCATTATAACCGCTTTCCTTTTGATAACTGTTTTTGCCTTTGGTGCTATCCGCTTCTTAATTTTGTTTGGGGTTATGGCTGTGTATTTCCTGGCGCAGAATTTGCCAGAGGTTAACTTAAAGTTGCGAAAATATAAATCCTTTAAAAAAATAAATTTGGTTGTAACGGTACTTGTTATTTTTTTAGTTGTTTACGACCTAACTACCACTAAAGTTTACTTTTCCCCTCCGAATTTAAAGGTCCTGACTTTTTCTTGGGATGATTACTGCAATTTTATGCAAGACTGCTCCGAGCGATTAACTGAAGCGATGTTAAAAAATCCGCCGTCGGGGGTAGGGTTTAACCCCTATAGTTACGGGGGTTATCTAAGTTGGCGTGTACCCCAAATCAAGACTTTTATTGACGGCCGGATGTCAGCTTGGGCCGTTGGTGATAAAACGCCGCCGTTGGTCCAAAGCTTTCAAACTGTCCAAGACGGAGGTGTCCTGTCGTTTAGGCAGCTTGATAATCTTTATCATTTCCGGTGGGTCATTATCAAAACACCCACCCAAACCGCTCGTTACCTTGAAAAATTAAGCCAAGTCGGTCAGTGGAAAATAGCGTACCAAGATAATAACTACAGCCTCTATATTAAAAATTGAAAACCGGATATCGGCCGATAAGTTTGCCGGCCGGCGCATTGGGATCTTAATTTTTATTGATTCTCTTTCAAGTATGAAATCGAAGTGATCTTTCCCCGAACAAAGCAAGAAAGCACCGAAATGGGGACAATTTTAATTTTTCGTGTCTGTTGGGCGGGAAAGTAGATTTCTGTCTTGCCGGTTCCTAGGTATTTGCGATCACTGGCGGAGAGAATATTCCGATCTTCATTCATTACTTCCTTTTCGGTGGAAAAGTAAATTAACTCGGCACTATTATGAAAATCTGGCTGAGCGCACTGAGGGCTAATATCTCTTAATTCTATTCGGCTGACTTTTAAACTTTTTCTTAGGGAGATTTCCAAAAAATCCTGAACGGAATCGGTAACCATCTTTACCTCAAAATCTGTCGTCTTTTCTTCGTTCGCAAAGTCGGGTTTTAGAAACTCCGGGCTATTTTTAAAGATATATAAGATCGGCGCACCATCAACGTCGATCGTATGGATCGGATTTAAGAAACGAAAAAGGTACCGCCGCGCAAAAAACGGTCTATCAAAAGCACTATAGAGCTCTAAGATGTATTCACCCTTACGATCAAAAGAACTAAAAAATTCAGGTGAAATACTAATATCATCTCTTAGAAAAAGCGGTGAAAGCGAAAACATCGACGCATTTAAAAATGCAATTTTAGAGTTCTGTTCAACATTTTTGTTCAGCCATTGCGCCGCTTGTTTATAGATATTTCCGTATGTAATTTGTCGATCAATTAAATTATTAAAGACCGCCCCCTTTACCCCGCCGGCAATAAGGTTAAAGTACACATTTTCATTTGGGTGTAGGCGGCCCAACGTTAACATTAACCCTCCGTACAATAATAAAATTATTAGTCCTCCTCCTAGTTTTGCTTTGGGCGATAGTTTGCTTAGTAACCAGACCGCCCCAAAAGCCGCCATCATCGCCACGGCCGGAATAAATTCTTTTATCTGTCTTGTCGCTCCATAAATCTTAAATCCAGGAACTATTATCCGAATTAGTGGAACCGTAAGCCAAAAAACCACCAGCCATCCAGTTGATAATCCATCTTCCAGTTTTCTAAGAAAAATAACTCCCAATCCTAGTAATGCTAAAGCAAGAGTTATTAATGGCGCTTGGGCTACCAAGAGACTTATCGGATAGGCGTCTATCCCTAACGGTAAATCAAAACCCGCAGGCCTAAAATCATCCAACCCAACACCGATGCGTTGATAGTAATTTGAGATATTAAACAGGGTTGAAATTGGTTCGCTCCAGCCATACGGCGAGAGAATAATGACAAACCCAAGAATGGCAATTACCGAAAAGGGAAGTGCCCAAACTAATCTTCTAACTTTGTACCACCGGTAGAATGCTTCTGTCTTTCTAATTAAAAATAGCCAGGGAATTAAGGCGGCAGGCAAGAATATAATATTCCACTTAACCCCAAATGAAAGCGTCACAAAAACATAAAAGATTATTAGCCATTGCCACCACCGATTGTTAGATTTAAGCCAATGCCAAAAAGCCCAAACTGCCCCTAGATAAAATACAGCTGTTTCCGTCTCTTTCAAGCTAATAAAAGTTTCACCTAAAAAAGTGGGATATGACCCCATCGCCAAGCCGGCGACTAAGGAACCAAACTTCGAACCGGTTACCTCAAAGGCAAATAAAGATACTAAAAATACTCCGAAGGCCGAGACTAAAATGGATGGAATCTTATAACTTTCGATATCACCGGCAAACCCCAATAACTGATATCCCACTTTATTTGAAAGCGCCGCCATAATATCCATAAATGAAGGGTGCCCGGGATCTTCCTTTTCCAGCTCAAAAAAATTGGTACCATCCCAAGATTCATGCTCATAAAAACTTTGCCTACTCCCTCCTCGTCTTTGTATTTCTCTAAATTCCATCTGCGGTTTGGGATTTTCGGGTAATTGAACCAGTTGTTTTACTCCCTCCCAGGCACCGATCTCATAGCGGCTGATGTATTCGCCCCTTTTGATCAAAACCGGAGATATTCGCGATGCTTGTTCGTATTCTTTTTTTCCTGTTAATAAATACCGTGTATAGGCCTGGCCTTTAAGGTAATGAAAAGGCTCATCCCAATTAAGACCGTAATCAGGCAAACTTACTAGGCTCCAGAGAAGAAAGGTCAGCCCGAGTACAATCCCAATGGTGAATTTACTTTTTACCAACGATTGGAGCATGTCTTAAGCTTACTATACTCAAAAATTTTCGACAAAATTTTTGAGTATAACGAATCTAATCTGATTTTTCGCTCTACGAGCTGCAAATCAGAGTAAGATTAGTATATATTAACCTCTGGCGGGATCGGTCATTGAAGGCGGGTAAATCGGAACAGGTATTTTGAAAAAATGGCACTTATTCCATAAAAGTCCTTTACTCTCGACCCCCAGGCTATTATAGTGGTTAAGTGAGGCCCATGAAGATTATTAAACTGTCCATCTTATTGGGGATATTTCTCGCTAGTGTCGGTACAGCGGTGAACGCGCAGGAAATTTCCTCGGGGATTGCCCAGTCTTTAAATATTCAAGAAGATGGTGTTCGTGGCGGGAGCATCATCTCTTCTACCGAGCAGGGCTATGTTCGTAGCCGAGTGGCATATGATCCATCGCTGTATGGTGTGGTAGTGGATATTCCCGCGGTCGCATTTGAGCAAGCTTCTCGACCGGATAAGCTATATTCGATAATCACTCTGGGGAAGGTATACGTTTTGGTTTCGTCGATAAATGGGAATATTAGTGTAAATGATTTTATTACTAGTTCCACAATTCCGGGAGTCGGACAAAAAGCCGATGCCAATGGCTTTATTATTGGTTCAGCGCTTGAAAGTTATTCAAGTAATGATAAGGGTAATTCCGGTCTGATCTTGGTTTCGTTAAATCCCCGTTTTGGAACGATTGCTCCGGGGAAGCAGGCTAATTTAATTGCCAATATCCGAGCGGCGTCGATGTCGCCTTTCTTAAGTCCACTAACTTCAATGCGGTATCTTCTGGCGGTACTTATCACCACGATTGCTTTTTCTTTTGGCTTTTTCTTTTTTGGCCGATCAATGGGCCGGGGTATTGCCGCACTTGGGCGTAATCCTTTGGCTTCCCGGACGATTGTCCTGGGAATTATTACCAGCGTAATTATGACGATACTTATTATAGGTACCGGTTTGGTGTTGGCATATTTTGTGCTAACACTATAAAGTTATTTTTAATCACTTAACAATTTATGTCTGACAGCATATTTACCTACGCAATATTGGCGGATGTCTTTATTATCGGGATGTTGGTAATGGTCCACGAAGCTCGGGCAAAGATTAGTGCCCTGGAGACAAAAATTAGTGTCGATGAGACCAATTTTCAACAATTGCTCAAAGGCCAGCAGGACCTTATTATCAAAGGTGTCGCCGGACATTTACAAAGAATTACGACCTCGGTGCTTTCAAATTATCAGGAAACATTGGCCAAAGCGGTAGAGGCAGATTTGTCTGTCTTTCGTCAGTCCACGGCGGAGTTGGAAAAAGCGGCCAACGATGAGGTCCAGGCTTTTAAAAATACTCTTCAAAAAGAGACGGTGGATACCCAAAGAGACGTGGCCCAAAAGATACAGGAAACATATACCAAGGCACAGGAAGAAATTAAAAAGTATCGGGATGAGCGCATTGGGGAGATCGACCAACATGTGGGTGAAGTTATTATTACGGTGTGCAAGCGGGTTACAGGGAAGGTTTTGCCACTTGAAGATCACCAAGACTTGGTCATTAGTTCACTTCAGAAAGCAAAACGAGAGGAGTTTTTCTAAATTTTATGGATAAAACGGCCCTTTTTGAGGTGATACAATCGAAAACTGATTTGCAAGAAGTTCTGAATCAGATTGATGAACTGATTGCGAGTCTGTATCAACAAAAAGATCCTAAAAGCATGCCGGAGGCTTTTGTGCAGCTTGCTCAAAGTCGAAAGGTCGACTTAAATAATCCCGAGCAAGCAGAAAGTTTCTTTTTGGGTTTGAAAAAAGAATTGACGCAGATTCCCCAACTTGGGCTGACGTTGGCTTTTGCCCCTTCAAAAGAGTACATTACGGCGCTGTCCAACTGGGTTCATACCAATGTCGGTAAAAATTTGATTCTTGATATTACGGTTGACGAATCGATCCTGGGCGGCACGACAATTTCTTTTAACGGTCATTATAAGGATCTGAGTCTAAACAAAGCGCTGGATGAAGAATATCAAAACAATCGGGAATTGTTTACCGGTCGCCTGAAGGCGAATTGATCTTTTCTTAAAAACAGTTGGAAATGACGGAGGACTTTGCGAAAGCTTTAAACGAAGTTGGGGATTATTTTTGACAGAGGATTTTGCTGAAGTTTTGTTGTTCAGCACGGAACCGGTAAAAGCGGGAACAAAAGTCGCGAGAACGAACCAGATGGTCTCAGTGCTGGTGGGCGAGGAACAGCTGGGATTTATCATCGATCCGCTGGGGGTGCCCTTGAGTTTTTCGACAGGTTATAAGAAGGCAACGCTTAGGCGATCGGTGGATGAAAAGACTCCGGGATTGGAGAATAGATTACCGATCACCAGGCCGCTGGAAACAGGAGTGACGGTGGTGGATCTGTTGGTTCCGTTGGCGATGGGTCAGAGAGAGTTAATAATCGGTGACCGCAAGACCGGTAAATCGGCATTTTTACAACAAACGGCTTTGAGTGTTGCCAGTAAAGGACATGTCTGCATCTACGCGGCGGTAGCGAAGAAACGCAACACCATAAAGCGACTTGAAGATTTTTTTGTTGAGACCGGGGTAATGAAGAATATCATCATTGTCGCCTCAACCCCCCAAGACCCCACCGGTCTTATCTTCCTTACTCCTTTTTCAGCCATGACGCTGGCGGAATATTATCGTGATCAAGGAAGAGATGTGGTGATTATCTTAGATGATCTTACGGCCCATGCGAAGTTTTATCGCGAAATATCGCTCTTGGCGAGAAGGTTCCCGGGGCGCGACTCATATCCGGTTGATATCTTCCACCTCCATGCGCGGCTTCTGGAGAGAGCGGGAAGTTTTGCGCTTTCGGGGGGGAAGGCGGCTTCGATTACCGCACTCCCGACGGCGGAAACTAATATGGGTGATCTCAGCGGTTATATTCAAACCAATTTAATGTCGATGACGGATGGTCATATTTTCTTTGACGCCGACATTTTTTCCCGAGGGAGACGACCGGCGGTTAATACCTTTCTTTCGGTGACTCGGGTAGGACGCCAGACACAAACTCCGCTGTTGCGTCAGATCAGCCGAGAACTGACCTCATTTTTGGCCAACTTCGAGAAGATGCAAAGCTATACACATTTCGGGGCAGAACTTAGTGCCACCGTAAAGCAGTCACTCCAGAAAGGGGAGAAAATGACAACCCTTTTGGATCAGACTTTTCCTCAGACGATCCCGCTTAGCTTACAGATATTTCTTTTTGGCCTGCTTTGGCAAAGTCCTCGGGTGGATCAAAACACCGCTCAAACACGGGAATACATCAACAAAATAATCAGTGCGTATAACCAGAATGCAGACTTTAAGGGCAAGGTGGAAAAACTTGTTTCGCTTTCAGATTCGCTGGAGACACTATTGGAGAAGATCAGAACACAGGCGACACAGCTATTATGAACAGCCGAAATGTCTTACAACCGGAGATTGACTGGTTAGCCGGAATGTCAACGATTATTAGTGCCTATGAAGAAATAGCCGCCAGTCGAATGCAAAAAATTCGCAACAAAGTGCTTAACAACAGAACCTTTTTAAATGGTCTAAATGAAGTTTATAACCAGGTGAAGTTATCCTATTTGGCTAAGGGTCACCACAAAGACGAGTTGGTGATGAAGAAAAACGGGAAGACACTGGCGGTGATGATGTCGGCCAATACCGGACTTTATGGCGATATCGTGCAAAAGACTCTGGATCTCTTCGTTGGCGATCTGGAGAAAAATAAGACTGACGTGGCGATTGTCGGTAGGTTAGGAAAAGCGCTTTTTGAACAGCGGACGGGAGGGAAGTTTCCGTTTACCTATTTTGATCTGCCGGACTCTGCGGTCAGTTATGACGAATTTCGTAAAATTGTTGATTTTATTGTCAACTACCAAAGAAGCGTTATTTATCACGGAGTCTTTAGGAGCATTATTACTCAGGAAGCGATTGCGACTAATATCTCGGGAAATGAAATAATTAAAGAAGCGGCCGCAGGGGATTCTCATCCGTGGTTGTTTGAGCCGTCACTGGAGGAAATATTAATCTTTTTTGAGACAGAGATTTTCTCTTCTTTATTTGTTCATACGATTCATGAATCTCAGTTGGCAAAATATGCGGCGAGAATGGTGACGCTGGATCAAGCGGATGACAATATTAAGAAATCCATAACCAAACTTCGACTGGAGAGCCAAAGATTTAAACACCGCCAAAATAATCGCAAAATGTTAGGAACTCTATCTGGGTTGCCGTTGGTACAGCTTAGATAAAAAATCGTATGCTAGAAAATGAAGGCAAAGTAAAAAGTATCCGAGGCCAAGTGGTCGAGGCTGAGTTTATTAACGAAAAACCCTCCGTCGGCCATGTGCTGCTTCTTAAAAGTGACCCAGCAGTTATTTTGCAGGTTTATAGTTCTTCAGGGGCTTCATCTTTTTATTGTCTGGCACTGACTAGTGTTCACAAGATAGCTCGAGGGGCAATTCTGGTTAATACTGCCCAGTCGCTTCAGATCCCGGTTGGGGAGGAAGTTTTGGGTAGGATTATTGATATCTTCGGTAATCCCCGAGATAGTTTGGCGCCTATTGAAGGAAGAGAAAAACGGCCGATATACAGTAAGCCGCCTTTGTTTTCTCAGGTGGTTGTAAAAAAAGAAATTCTGGAGTTGGGTATTAAAGCAATTGATTTCTTTACCCCGCTCTTAAAAGGTGGCAAGATGGGGATTTTTGGAGGAGCGGGTGTAGGGAAGACGATACTGTTGACGGAAATTATTCATAACGTTATTGTCTTGGGTAAAACAGAAAGCCTCTCTGTTTTTGCCGGAGTCGGAGAACGTATTAGGGAAGGGCTGGAGCTCTTTGGGGCACTTAAAGAAAGTGGGGTCTTACCGACAGTTTCTTTGGTTTACGGGCATATGGGTGAAAATCCGGCGGTTCGGTTTTTGACGGGTATGGCGGCGACGACGATCGCGGAGCACTTCCGGGATAAAGAAAAACGCGACGTCCTTTTCTTTGTCGATAATGCTTACCGGTTTGCGCAGGCGGGAAATGAATTATCCATGTTAACAAACTCTATCCCTTCTGAGGATGGTTACCAAGCGACGCTTGAGTCTGAAATGGCCGGTTTCCATGAACGTTTGGTCTCAACGGCCGATGCTTTCGTGACCGCGGTTGAAGCGATTTATGTCCCCAATGACGATCTTCTTGATCAGGGGGTGCAGTCGATCTTCCCTTATTTAGATTCGACGATTACGCTTTCTCGAAGTATTTATCAGCAGGGGATTCTTCCGGCGGTCGATATCCTGGCTTCGGCCTACTCCAGTGCCTTAAGTCCGGAGATTGTTGGCCAGCAGCACTACAATGTTGCTTTAAGAGCTCGAAGTTTGTTGAAGAAAGCGGTGGCTCTGGAAAAGATTGTTTCGCTGGTAGGTGAGGCGGAACTTTCGGTGGATGACCGGACGACATATAAACGAGCAAAGAAGCTGCAGAATTTTATGACGCAAAATTTCTTTGTGGCTCAAAATCAAACCGGACGTCCCGGCCAGTTTGTGCCTATCAAAAATACCGTTGCCGATGTTGATGATATTATGAGCGGCAAATATGACGAGATGGCGGAAGATAAATTCTTATATATAGGGAGCGCGACTGAATTAACAAAAGCTTCATGATCGATTCAAAACCGTTAAGTGTGACCATCTTAAACAGTGAGAGCTTGGTGGCGACGCAAATGGCTACTTCAGTGACTTCGTATAATCACTTAGGGATATTCGACATCTTGCCCAGACACGAAAACTTTATTTCCATTATCCAAAAACAGATAATTATCCATGGAGTTGACGGCAAGGATACGGCTTACGATATAAACAAA
>LCJH01000055.1 GCA_000999595.1 Microgenomates group bacterium GW2011_GWA2_44_7 | reverse complement strand
AGCGCCCAACGACGTACCCAAATATCCTTGCGTGTCGGAAATGTCTTTCAGGGTGAAAGACAACAGCGCCAGCCCCATCCGCTTCAAATCCGGTTCGACTTCATTGACCACATTGTCGTTGAATTCGTTGCGGTTTTGATAGATTTCTTTGCCTGGATAACCCTGGCTGAAGTATCTACGGCCTCACGGCACAGATAAACTACTCCTTCAACCGTGGCTAAAAGCTCCGCTATCCGTAACGGATAGCCGCATTCCCGATGATCCCGTCCAAAAGGGGTAGTAGTGGTCTTCTGGCCGATCAAAGTTGTAGGGGCCATCTGGCCCCCGGTCATGCCATAGTTAGCATTATTAACAAATATGGTGGTGATCTTCTCTGAGCGGACAGCGGCATGAACAATCTCGGCCAGGCCAATAGCCGCCAGGTCACCATCGCCTTGATAAGTAAATACTATTTTGTCCGGCTGAGAACGCTTGATACCAGTAGCAACGGCTGGCGCCCGGCCATGTAAAGAGTCGGCAAAATCAATATTGATATAGTCAAAGGCAAAGACCGAGCAGCCCACGGGCGAAACCCCGATGGTTCTCCCTTGAATATCCAGTTCATCTATTACCTCGCAGAGTAAGCGATGGATAATGCCATGACCACACCCGGGGCAGTAATGGGTCCGGACATCCTTGAGAGATTGGGGCCGGCCATAAATCTTCCTTAGCCCGGGCATTACCGTCATTTTGTTGCTAACTTCAACCATAGTTCTCTTATCCCTCTGGTTATTTCCGCTTTTCTTTACCCTTCTATAATAATAATCAGCGGTCTTGTTCTAATTTTTACGTGCGTTCAGATTTATGAGACTGCCGGTAGAACCGGTAGGCGGTTGATGATACCAATTGTCCTTGGTTCAGCGGCTTTAATTGCATCTTTGCTGTTCTGGAAATATCACGGCTTTTCGCTTCAGTCACGGGGAATCGATTTAGCTATCTGGCGAGACGTTAATGTGACCGCGGAATCAAATTTATATCGAGGTTTATCACGGTTATCTGGCCCGACAATTTTTTCTTTCGGTAAGTCGGCTGAAAGCATTGGAAACAAGATCGTTTATAACTATCCATTTTCAGTCCTTGGAGTGTTTTTTAAGAACTATCTTTCCTTCTTCTCCCCGGAGTTCTTGTTTCTAAAAGGCGATACTACTTTGAGACAATCAACGGGCATGACCGGATCATTTTTCCTAGTGCTTTTGCCGTTTATGATATACGGCTTGTATCTTATCGTTAGAAATGGAACCAGGAACACAAAAATGGTAGTACTATTTTGGATTTTAGTTTCTCCGATTCCGGGTGCAATTACCAGAGATGGTCCCGGTTATTTATTCAGAGTGGTAACCATGATGCCGTTTTTGACCTTTCTCTCGGCTTTCGGAATTATCAATTTCCTTCGAAGTCTTGCCTTGATATGGCGACTCATTGCTGGGCTTGTCATAAGCATCGCACTTGTTTATTCGACTTATGCTTTCCTCTTTGGGTATTTCCACGTTTATCCGCAACTGGCGGCAAGAAATTACGAATTTGGGTTTAAAGAACTTTCCGATTTTCAATTTGCTAGTGGGAATGTAGCCATGTTGGTCATCTGGGACGGTTATTATCCGAGTCGGTATTTTCGATTCTGGCAGCAAACGCCAGGGGACGATTATTTAGATTATAGAACCAGTGATCTTTCGTTTGGTCTGTCTGTCTTCTACCAAAGATTTCCTAATCTCTATTTTTCACTCCCGAAAACGGAAGAAGACCTCATGGGTTTTGTAAAGAAAGAAAGGATCCCCTATTGGGCAGTTTCCGATGAATTCTTGAAGAAGAATCCCGAGTATCGCCAACGAGATGAAATGATTGCGCAGATAATTAAATATCCAGATAATACTGATGACTTTGTAATCTACAAGAGCTATTAGAATATATATTAATGTGAGAGCCCAAATTCAGGAGTTTCTAAGTCTCAGTTTATCCCCAACTGCTAAAACTACCTACTTCATGTTTGCGGGCAACGTCACCACTGCAATTTTAGCTTTTGTCATAATTGCAGTTGCCGCAAGGTCGTTCGAACCAACTACCTTTGGCTTATTTTTTGCCCTTTATAATTTAATACAACTTGTATCTTCAATTGCCGACCTGGGGTTAGGATCGGGGATTGTCAACTTTATTCCAAAGGCACTGTCTAATGATAATCATTTGGAAGCCAATCAATATCTTAAAGCCGGTTGGGATTTTATATTAGCAACAAGCGCCATATTTACCGTTGTCGGAATATTAATCCCTTTTGGCTTTGTCCAACTGATCTTCCCGGGAATACTTCCATTGGAATGGATTGCGACGGTGCTGGCTACCACATCTTTTGTCCTTATCAATTTTATAATCTTCGCTTTTCAGGCTCGGAAGGAATTCTTAAAATCAATTGCGGCAAATACCGGCTATTCCTTCATGAGAATGCTGTTGATCGTCTTCCTGTCAGTAGTTGGTCGCCTTGATATTTTTTTGGCAATTATGGGATATGCCTTTTCGTCCCTGATAGGCGTGCTGGCTTCGCTTCCCTTCCTCCCAAGCATTTTTGGCTTAAAGTATCGACCCTCAGATAAACAACGAGAGAATTTACTCAGATTCAGTAGCCACCTGGGACTAGGCAAGATAGCGGCTAACCTTGCTTCCAGAATTGATGTCGGGCTACTTTATCCTATGGCAGGAGCCTTTGCGACTGCTCAGTATGGCATTGCTCAAAGGGTTGCCTTCTTATACGTTTTGTTTTCGTCCAGCGCAGGGGCGGTGATTACACCTAAAATCGCCTCGATCACAAAAAGAACAGAGCTTCGAGCATATGCCAGAAAGATTATCCTGTTATCGGGGTTATTAGTGTTAAGTTTAGTGGCGGGAATAATTATTGCAGATCCGCTAATCCCTCTCCTTTTCGGAGAAAAATATATCACGGTGATACCCGTGGTTCGGTGGATGCTAATAGCCACAATTCCATTTCTCCTTAATATGACCCCCGTAAATTTAGTGATTTATTTTCAAAAGAATTCTAAGCTAATTGGGATTCTTTCGGTTATCCAGTTAATAATTGTTGTGCTGCTAAACTGGTTTCTTATTCCGAAATTTGGCGCATATGGATCAATTATTGCTTATGCTACCGGAAACATCTTCGTTGGGATAGTGACCTGGTATAAGGTGCGAAATATCTTATGATGAGAAAATGAGAATTGTCTTTTTGAGTTTTTATAGCGGAACTATTGAAAGAGGAGCCGAGGTTTTTATCCATGAGCTGGCATCGCATTTGGGGTTGCACCATAAAGTCATATTGATCCAGGCAGGGTCAAATACTCGCTTGAGGACAACATACCAGACAAAAGTGATTCGGATGGCAGTTAATTGGGAAACTTGTGGCAGAAAGTTATCAATAAGAGACAGAATTTTTGCAGATTACTGGAGTCGCTCAATAGGGAAATTTACAATGAGGGCACTTAAGGAGCTCGATCAGGCCGATATTGTTGTGCCGGTGGACGGAGGGTGGGAAAGTTTGCTGGCGAGACTAAGGACGTGGAAGTCTGGCGCCAATATGGTCGTAACTGGTCATTCAGGGATGGGATGGGATGATAGAGTGAATCTTTTTGCTCACCCTAATGTCTTTGTTGCCCTTTCAAATTTTCAGGCCAACTGGGCGAGGAAGAATGGTTTTGGGGTGAAAGTAGTTAAGATCCCTAATGGTGTAGATCTTATTAAGTTCAGTCCGTCGACAAAAAACAAGCAAATCAAACTACCCGGTCCGATTATTCTTTGTGTAGGTGCCTTGGAACCGAACAAAAGAATTGAATTAGTAATTAAGGCCGTTTCGAAAATGAAGATTGGAAATTTAGTTCTGGTTGGAGAAGGGTCTTTAAACAAGGAGATTTACCGTCTCGGCCGTGGGCTTCTTGGGGAGAGGTTTAAACACATCCCGCATGTTGCTCACAATGAAATGATCCCATTTTATAGGTCAGCTAACGTATTCACATTACCGACCGTCGCCTGGGAGCCATTCGGGTTGGTATATCTTGAGGCAATGGCTTCCGGTTTACCGGTTGTTGCCCCGGATGATCCGATTCGTCGGGAGATCATCGGTAACGCAGGCATGTTTGTTAACCCCGATAACGCCAATACATACGCTGCCGTACTTGCAAAAACCATGGTCACAAATTGGGGTGAAAAACCACGTCTGCAAGCAGTCAAATTTTCTTGGGAGAAAATATCTAGCGAATATGAAAAACTGTTTGTTAGCCTGAGGAAGAAATAAGTTATCATTGGAATATGTCCAAAAGAGAAACAATCACTGCAATAATTCCTGCACACAATGAAGAGCAAAACATCGAGCGGTGTATAAAAAGTTTAGATTGGTGTGATGAGGTGACGGTTGTTTGGATGGGGTCAGACAAGACTGGGAGGATCGCCAAAAATCTTGGGGCACGAGTAGTCATCCGTAACCAGACGAAGGGAAGTAATTGGCAAAAGGTTCAAGAGAACATTAATTGGGCGATAGATGAAAGTAAGACTGACTGGATTATCAGAGTTGATGCCGATGAAGAGATTACCAGAAAGTTAAAAGACGAAATACTTGCGGTTCTTGAAAGGGATTCAGATGCGAAGAATCCGGACAACTTTGTCGCCTACGGAATTCCGCGCAATCAATATTTTTTTGGAAGCTTTTTGAAGGGAGGCGATTGGGCACATGATAGGCTTGTGCGGCTTTTCCGACGTCCGGCGGCACGTTATGAAAACTTTGTTCGAATCCATGAGCAATTTGTGGTGGAGGGTAAAGTGGGCTATCTAAAAGGAAAAATAAATCATTATTCTCACCCGACCCTGACAGCAGCCATGGAAAAGTTTAATTCATACACTTCAACAGAAATATATGATCATCATGAATTATTTGGAAAGGCATTGTACAACATGTTTACCCAGCCTTTATATATCTTTCTAAGATGGATGATCTGGCATCAGGGGTTTCGTGACGGTATACGAGGGATAGTCGCGGGTGCTTACCGAGCATGGTATGAATTCATGTTATGGTCTAAATACCTGGAAAAACTGAATACAAAAAAAGCAAAATAGGCTAGCAAGTGTAAATGAAATCAACTGTAGAAAAAATATTAAAACAAACTCTTTGGACCTCAACCGGTCGCAGCTCCATCGTGACTTTTATCTCGATGGTTGCCAGTACAGGCTTTGCCGCCCTTTATTTTATTGTCCTTGCGAGAATGTTGGGTCCGTATGGGAATGGGCTTTTTTCCGTGGCGCTAGCCGTGATGATGACGATAACCGGGGTGGTCGACTTTGGGACAAACTTTGGCATTGTCAACTTTGTGCCAAAAGCAGTAAGTGAAGGGAACCAACGTAAAGCCTTAGCTTATCTTAAATTGGGATTGGTCTCGAAGTTAGTACTTGGCCTGGCAGCGACTTTTATCATCGCTCTGACCACCAGCCAAATTTCATCAGTTGTCCTCAAGCGTCCTGAAATTACTCCTATACTCTTTATTTCTTCGTTTGGAATTATCGCCGGGTTACTTTATGGCTATGGCTTATCAGTTCCTCAAGCTTTGCAGAAATTTGCTATCTGGGGGGGATTATTAACCGGCGCCGGATTCTTCCGAATCATAACGGTTCTTATCCTCATAATTTTTGGCTGGCTCTCAGCCCAGACAGCGATGCTTGCTTATCTTATTATGCTTCTCTTTCCCTTTTTCGGTTCACTCCCATTTTTGCCCAAAGGAATACTAAAAGCCAAAATTCAACCCGTAGACATCCGAAAGTTCTTTAGCTTTAATCGCTGGATGGCCCTTTTTACCTTAACAGTTTCAATTACTGCCAACATGGATCGATTCTTTCTTGCACGTTTTTCTGGTCTTTCGGAAGTCGGCTTATATATGGCCGCAACTCAGATTGCAGGAGTAGGTCTCAATGTCAATGCTGCCCTAGCAACCGTTCTTGTGCCAAAATTTGCTGCCATAAGGAATCGAGATGCACTCATACGGTTTCTTAAAAAGTCAATATTATTAACCTCTGGCCTGGCGATAGGAGGAGCACTTATAACTTTGTTTGCAGGCATCTTAATGGAGTCTTTGTTTGGTCAGCAATACATTCCCGCCATTTCGACCTTGAGAATTTTGATATTAAGTGTCGCCTGTGTACTTGCGTTTCTTCCGTTTACTTGTGTATGGCTTTATTACCGGGGTGATTCAAGATCATTTGCCTTATATTACATCCTAAACGGGGTGATTCTTTTTTTAGGTAATTTAACGACCGTTGCCCCGAGAGAAAAAAGTGAAATAATAGAACCCGTAATTACTGATTCGGGGAGATAATCCAATACGACCCTTCGAGAGTTTGCAGGAACAAGCAAGCCTTGAAGTGCCCCGTCGACGAGGACCACGGGCGTGTCCTTACCGTCAATTGTCGCTTTCCAGCCGGTATCATAAGCATTTGAGATCAAGAGAAAACCGTCAGTCGAAGTATCCAGGTCAACGCTCAAACTATTTGGTTTTTGAGTAATTTTAACTACGGAGTTTTTTAAGAGATATCTCTGGGCACTTAATTTTTCGTTAATCAATACAGCTTCGGTTGTTGGTGAGAAATCTTCAGCCTCAAGTGCAGCAACAAGAGACTTTTCATCGGGAACAGATTTTACGTTTTGCACAAAGAAGGCCCTTTGAATAAACGACGGGTTCTCGTAAATATACGTACGCCCATCTTTAAAGATAGGTTTATAACCATGATCTATAAATTTCTTAATTTCCGAATCCGTCGGGTCTTTTATCGAAACAAAGTATTTAACATTCAGCAGATCTAGAAATTTTTGATCAGTGTCAGATAATTCCGAGAAGCGGGCGGATCCGTTGTAGAAGGACCCATTTTCCGCCAAATGGAAAAATCGATTGTACGAAAGAAGACGTAGTGGATCGTATCCCTCGACCGCCTCCAGCCGATAGTGAGTCCAAGTGTTTGGCGGCATAACCGGACCATATTGTCGGGAGATTCGGAAGGGACCCCGTTGCTGCTTCAGAAACTCCGTAATCGGAGTATTTGGAAAGACAATGGACTGGGGGACAAAAGGATTATATTTTTTGAAATACCTCCCAAGATCAAAGATAATTACCAGAGCCATCAAGAGAACCGGTAGACTTCTTCCCAAACGCAAGCGCGTTAGGACCACCAGCATTCCCAACAGCGAAAGAGGAAGAATGGAATTTCTGATACTTACTAGGCGATACACCGGATCAATCCGGGTCAAAGCGAACAGAGTTACTACTACTACGGTAGACGCGACGATAGCAATATTTTTTTTGTAAGAATAATTTTCTAGATGACCCAGACCGATAGCCACTAGATAACCGGCAGATAGGGAGGTCAGAAAAAACAAGCGGCTGGCATAGGAATAAGTAAACAGAGGGAGAGGAAGCGAAAAAATAAATGAGGATAAGGGATTATCAATAGCTAGGAAAAGACTACTGATAAAAAGAACGAGGAAGAATTTCGTTGTCCGGCTTGTTTTTTTTAACCAAATAAGCGCCAATATTATTGGCCATGAAATTGTTCCTAGAAAGTTTGAATATTCATGGTATTCGATGGGACCAAAGGTATTATGGGTAGAAGGATTGCCAAAAAAGTCTGCTGCCCAAAAACGTATTATTTGCGAAAGGGGAAGCAATCCGAAACGAAATCGACTAGCATAATCCTCTTGGGCGCGTATGGACTTATCCAACACATCTAGCGTTGGTAAAAATTGAATTGCTGCAAGTCCAATCCCCAGTAGAAAGAACAAAATCAAATAAATAAGGCATCTCCTATTTTTCGCTCTTACGTATAACCACCACACATATGCGGGAAAGAGGAGAGAGAAATAAGTTGTAATTTGAGCATGACCTGCCAAGAACAGAAAACTACTAAGAATGGTTATTACCAATAAAAAAATCTTTTTCTTTTGAGCAAAAAAATTATCTATACACCAGAGGATCGTTGGAATAAACGAGGCAGCCCAAACACCTGTTCCGAATTCAGCCCAAGTGGTCATCGGGCCGGCAAGCCCGAAGACAACCGCTCCGGTGATCCTGGCGAGTTTATGCTTTACATGATGTCCAAGAAAAAGATACATAGAAGCCATGGCGGTGAGAGTAGATAAAGATATATAAAGACCCCAGCCTGCATACTTAGAGACAAAAAGGAGGATATTTGGTGGAAATAGGGCCGCCGAATGATAACTGGCAAGCAGTGGGGTACCTGCAAACATATATGGGTTCCAAAGGGGTAAAATTCCCTGTCGAAGATATTCAATAATGAGATATTTCCAAAGGAAGAATTGGGAAAAGACGTCCGAAATTACAGAATTTTTAATAGGGACGCCGGTGATGTATCCCCACTTATAGTCCACCCATGGATAATAAGTGGCAACCAGCGCATCTGCAGGTATTGGAATCATTCCTTTGATAAAAAAGTCCCAATAGAGAGCAAAAAAAATTAGCAAAAGAATTGCTACGGGGGGAGTGATAATAAGAGTGAGTCTCGATAAAAATCTCATGTCAGATACTGCCTTGGTTAGCTAAAGAAAGTTAATTATAATCAAGTAAGTATATATCATGAGAAAAGCACTCATTTTAATCTTTGTTTTTTTATCTATCGGGCTTTTCACTAGACAATCGTTATGGTTAGATGAAGCAACCTCCGCCAAGGCAGCGGGATTGGGTATTTACGATCTCCTAACAAGATATGCCCCCAACGATTTTCACCCTCCGCTGTATTACCTGCTTTTGCATTTCTGGATAATGATAGGAGGCACGGATGAAAATTGGGTAAGACTGTTATCGGTAATCTCCGTTTTTTTTACAACACTCTTTGTTTATGCCATCGGAAGGCATTTCTACGGGGAGAAGTGGGGAGTTGTAGGGGCAATTATCTTTGGAACAGGTCCATTAATCTTTTACTATGCAACTGAAGCACGAATGTACGCCCTGGCTATGATGTGGGTGGCGCTATCGGTCTTGGGGTACATAAGATTTCTAAGCAGCGGGAGCTGGCGTTGGTGGGTAATCTGGCTGCTGGCAATGGTATTTTCCATATATACAGACTATCTACCATTATTAGTTCAACCTATTTTTTTTCTTATGCTATTTAGGATTAAGACCAATAGACTTAAAGTGATGATTTTGACGGGATTTATTGTTGAAATATTGCTATTTGCCTTGTGGTTACCAATATTAATACATCAATTGGTAAGTGGAATAATGGTTGAAACAACATTTCCTCTCTGGTGGAGAATTTTAGGGCAGTTATCATTCAAGTCTCTTGCATTGCTTTGGGTAAAGATGATTATTGGGCGAATCTCATTTTTTGACAAATCGGTATACTTTGCTGTAGTAGGATTTGTTAGTCTGATTTTCGGTCTAGCCTTATATAAAGCCAGTAAAGAGTTAAAAAAAGTAAATCTCCTTTGGCTTTGGTTACTCTTGCCGGTAACTCTTGGTCTAATTTTATCCCTACGTCTTGCGATCTTTCAGTATTTTAGGTTTCTCTTTATTGCTCCCGCTTTTTATCTTTTAATAACCGTCGGTATAAAAAATCTCGGGTTAAAAGTGGCAATATTATTTTTGTCAATTAACTTGATCTTTGACGCAATCTACGTTCTCAGCCCAAGGTTCCATCGGGAAGATTGGCGAAGTGCCGCAGACTATATCCGAACAAACAAGCAAGGCTCTTCGGTTGCTCTTTTCCCCAATTCTGGCCAGGCAGATGCCTATCTTTATTATGGTTCGCCTGCGCCGCTCGCGGAATCGAGGATCTGGTATGTCAATCAGCCTTCACAGGTATGGCTATTTAGATACGTGCAGGAAATCTTCGATCCCGATGATACTTTAAAGGCACAATTAGAAGAGATGGGCTATTATAAACGTGAGGAAAAATCATTCAATCAAATATTAGTATGGAGATATGAAAAACTATGAGAATAGGGATTGATATAAGCCAAATCGTTCATGAGGGCACTGGTGTCGCAACTTACACAAAAGAGCTAGTCAAAGGATTGGCATATCAGCAAGCCAATAAAGGGTCAAACGAGCTTGTTCTTTTTGGTGCGTCGTTGCGCAGGTTTGGGATACTTAAGGGCTTTATGGCAACATTACCCAAAAAAAATATTAGAAGCCGTATTTATCCAATGCCTCCCAGCGTAGCCTTGCCGCTTTTTAACACTTTACCACGCTTGCCAATTGAATGGTTTACCGGAAATCTTGACGTATATCAATCGTCAGATTGGCTTGAACCAAAGGCCTCGTGCCCAAAGGTTACTGTCGTTCACGACCTTGCCATGTTAAAGTTTCCTGAAGTTGCTCATCCTTCGATACTGGCCACACATAAAAATAAGCTCCGTCTAGTGAAAGAGGAATCAAGTTTAGTTATTGCGGTCTCCAAAGCAACCAAACAAGACTTAATCGAACTGTTGGGCTTTAAGGAAAACAAGATAATCGTTATTTACGAGGCACCAAGCGAAGAATATAAAACAGGCATTCGCAACACACCTGCCTCAAAACGTGTTCTGGAAAAATATGGAATTGAAGGACCATATCTCCTGGCCGTTGGAACGAGAGAGCCTCGTAAGAACCTGCCCAGGATAATTGAGGGCTTTAGACGGTTAAGCAACCGCGGATTACGATTGGTTATTGTGGGTAAATATGGCTGGGGTCCTGATGTAGTT
>LCJH01000054.1 GCA_000999595.1 Microgenomates group bacterium GW2011_GWA2_44_7 | reverse complement strand
CATTAATAATCTGCCTATCCCTACACGCTTTTGAGAATGTGATACTATTATTTCACTAACACAGACAACCCCACCTTCATGTGAACCCCTAATTGAACCTACGACCTTAGTGTTTATCGTCGCTTTATAGATAAAAGTTCTTTGGTTGTAATTGACATTTTTTCCGTAGTGCCCGACGTTGGCTTTTGCCCACTCTCTTCTCTCAAAAGACCTTATTTCGGCATCTTTCCCCGAATCGATCTTTATGTTTATTGTATTAGCATCTCCGGAAAATGACGTAACCTTACCCATAAGCCATATCGAGTTTATCATCTTTTTTTTGCTAGAATAAAATAATGGCGAAAAGGACGCTTTATAAGTATTTCCCGGGACTATCTAAGAATACGTTTCTTCTTGCGCTTACGAGTTTTTTTGGAGATGTATCCTCTGAAATGTTATATCCGGTGATGCCAATATTTCTTACGACAATTATTGGTGCTCCGGTATCGGTGGTCGGGATAGTAGAAGGAGTCGCTGAAGGCACGCAGTATGTAACCCAAGGGTTGTCAGGATGGTTGGCGGACAGACTTAACCGTAAAAAACCGATTGCCCTTGTCGGCTATGCTCTTGGGGCAGCGGCAAAACCACTGATTGGCTTATCGACCACCTGGCCAGCGGTTTTAGGCTGTCGATTTCTTGACCGGTTTGGGTCGGCAACCAGATCGGCCCCGAGAGACGCGTTGATTGCCTCTTCGGTACAACCACAGTATCGAGGTCGAGCTTTTGGACTGGAAGGAATCGGTGATAATTTGGGGGCAGTTCTCGGTCCACTTTTAGCAATCGTTTTGATATACGGTCTAAACACGGACCTCCGATCTATTTTTTACCTTGCGCTAATCCCCGGTATTGTCGCTTGGGCGATGATGTTATTTGTAAAAGAAAATAAGATCGAAAAGTCTACACTGCCTAATAAGGCAAGTAAGTTTAACGCCAAGGCCCTACCTAAGTCTTTTTGGAAGTATATTTTAATAATCGCTATCTTTGGCATCGGTAATTCCAGTAACTCTTTCTTAATCTTACAAGCGAAAAACCTAGGGTTCTCGGTGGGGGCGACGATTTTCTTGTATGCTCTTTTTAATTTAATGGCGGCAGTCATAGCCTATCCGGCGGGAGGTCTTTCTGACCGATTAGGAAGAAAGAAACTACTTCTCCTGGCATTTAGCGTTTTTATCGTGACTTATTTTGGTTTTGCGTTAAGCCGAAGTCTTTGGGTGGTAGGGATACTTTTTGTATTCTATGGTGGTTTTCAGGGAATATTTCGCGCGGTTGGCAAAACAACGGCAGTTGATCTGGTCCCAAGCCAGTTGAGGGCCACCGGTCTGGGAATCTTCAGCGCCACCATCGGGTTTACAACTTTTTTTGCCAGTATGTTAGCAGGGCAACTTTGGGTAAGGATAAACCCGAGTAGTGTCTTTTTGTACGGGGTCATTTGCGCGGCTGCCGGCTTGCTGGCAATCCCCTTGCTCTGGCCAAAGACAGAAAAAGTCTCATAAGATTTATAGGACTAATGTACGGAGTGTTTACTTTCGAGATTTTTCTCTAAGAGCTTCGTCAAGTGGAGTTGTGTGGTGTTGGCGTTGTAAATTTTGCCGAGATTCTTTAATGGCCTTAATGATCATTTTCCGACCTATCCTGGCGGTGACATGAATAATCTGGTTGGCGTCTATTGTCCGGACACCTACTTGTACGGGATTCTCTGCCATTCCCTCTTCGGTGATTGCAGAAGAGTCAAATATTTCCCAACGAATATTTCGACTATGGAAACTATTATTTACGATATGAAGAATTGGCCAGCGCGATTGAGCAAGTATAAATGTATGTTCATCGGAGACAATTTGTTTAACAAATTTCAAGGCTTTATATAACTGAAGTATATGAGGATAGCCAGAATTTCCATCCCTTCGTCTTTCCGCAGCCATAAGATCAATAAGCGCACTTGCGCCTTTTACCTGTTCTCTGGGAAAATTTAACGTTCGAACGACGTTTTGATAGATTGCCCAAAGGGTATGGCCCATATCAAGTAAATACCTTGGGCTGACTTGGTCATGAGCAATCTCCCGCCTTAATGAGTCGTGACTAAGATCTTCAAAGGCAATACCTTCGGGCATCGAAAACTCGTTTTTAATCTCGACAAAAGTTAGACAGATTCTAGGAGCCTGGCCTTCTCGAGCGCGTAACATATCTATAAGCCGAGCTTGGTCGTGGATTTCAGCCAAAGACAATTTAGAGAAATCGTGAAGTGGGCTTCGACCGAAACGATTTCCAACCGCCCGTCGTTTAAAAGAGCTTATTAGCCCTTGGGCTTCTTGATCATCATCTTTCGCTGCAAGAGCAATAACATCCGGCCTGGCTTTACCGGAAAGAATAGCTTTACGCATATTCATTGGGACAGCATCAATATCAAATTGACGAAGTAAATTGTTTTTATTGCTAACACCGTTAAAATTAAAATAGTAGTAACTGATAGCGGCAATAACAAAAGCTCGAAGTACCAACACGTCTCGTAGGGTGACATCAGCCATATTTGGGTTTTGTTGAACTTCTTTGGCTTTTCTATCTAATTGTAGAAGTATTTTTTGTAACCCATCTTCTTCAGTCGTCGTAATTGCACTTAATGCCATTACATCCGGAGATCGATAGCCTAAGGATTGGGAAAGCGATACTGCCCGTCGATTTTTTCTAACCTTGTTAATAATATCCACCTGGTCTTCACTTGGCTCAAACATTAATTCTGTGAACCATGTAGCGGTATAGCCAATGGGGATATTGGCTTCAACCCGGATTCTTTGAGCCATTTTCGCTGCACCCTTTTTAAGTTGTTGTTCAATTCTTAAACTAGGACGGTCTTTAGGGTTACCTGAGAGGTGCTTATCAAGAAATATCTTGTATTTTTCAAAAAGAAGGGAATTTTCTTTGCCTGTTAGGACGGCTTGAACTAATAGGTGCATCCAAGTTCCTAGCATCCGAGAATGAAATTGGTAATTTTTTTCTTTATTACTTTCTGCGGCTAATTCTTCCTCATTAAGATCATCGTGGTCGTGTTTATCTATACCCTGTGGAAATAGTACGACACTTTCTTTTTTGGTCCTTTCCTTCGGCGACACTTCTACATTTGCATCAAACATCTTGATTTATTTACCTGATTTCCTTCCGCTCTTTAATTTATTGCGAGTCTCCCGAACAGCAATCTTAGGGAGTGAGTTTTCATTTTTAGCAAGATAATCTTTTACCAGTTCGGGATGGCGTCGAACAATACTTCGCAAGAGCCAAGAGACGGCTTTAGTAATTAAGATATCCTTCTCTCCCATTAGTTGGTCAATATTTTCAAATGCCAGATCAAATAGTCTTTGATCGTTTGAATAAACCACAGGTCCGGTAAGCAGCACTAAGCTGGCACGGCGCTTATGGACGTTTTTATCTTTTGACCAAGTCCGTAGCCACTTCTCCCAATCCTTCCAGTCCTCCAACATCTCTTTTGCCTGAAAAACGTTCTGGCAGATAGAATCAACTTCGCCCCAACCTTCGGCTCCGTTTAGCCATTTATCAAGAAGCACCGGTTTTAGTTGACACTGGAGTTTTGGATAGTATCCCAATAGTTTCCCACCGAAACTCCGCTCATTGTGGGATTGACCGGCAAAAAATGCGTTTAGGATCTCGCTTAGCTCAGAGACAGTTAAGTTCTTGTGTTGACGAGCCCAATTTTTAGCAATTGCATGGGTTTGGGGGTTGGTGATATTGTGAATTGTTTTCGTTGTTCCCATGTACTTACCGGCGTGCTCCCATCCCGTGTTTTTGGAATTTGTCTCGGAAACCTCTTTAATTTCTAACAAGATTTCCTGGTGGTATTTATTCATTTAAGTTCGCTCATCGGACTCCTCAACAGTCGATCGGTCCATAAAGACGATTGTAATCAAAATAACAGATAAATGTCGAGACACTAGTGCTATAGTTATGGATGTGGACTTTAAGAAGTTTTATAAATCAATCAAAACTATCGCCGTGGTGGGAGCCTCGGATAAAGTGGGTCATGCCGGCTATCATATTCCGGCCTACTTGAAATATTTTGCGCATTACAAAATTATTCCGGTTAACCCTAAGATTAAAAAGACCCTTGACGAAAAAGTGTACCCGAATCTTTTATCAATCCCCAAAGGGGTAAAGATTGATGTGGTAGAAATATTTCGACCGTCGGCCAAAGTATTTCCTCATGTTCAGGAAGCAATCAAGCGGGGTGGGATCAAGACAATCTGGATGCAAGAAGGGATTATCAGTCAAGCAGCCGCTAAATTAGCGCGAAAAAATGGGCTGGAAGTGGTTATGGATGATTGCATGATGCAAGAACATATCAAGACGTTTAAGAAAAATCGCCCATAAGAGAAATTTAAGTAACGGAACTAAGGTTTTTAAGAAGCATGCCGAAGTGTGTCTATGGAAATCTCTATGTTCATAAAGACTTTTTTTACACCCTCACAAGTGAGACCCAAAAAACGGTAGCGATCGCCCGGCCACTTCTCCCAAAAGGGCGGCCGTGGAATATAGTTAGAATTAACACCCTCCACCGGAACGTTAGTTTTTCTTATTATCCTCAGTTTGATGAAAATCCCCACCCCGAACTTAAGAATTGGACTAAAATTGATCTCGTTACTAAACAGGTAAAATGCGGTATTTACACGACCACCAATCCTTTTATACTCCATCTTAAGGAAGCGTTTGTGGACGAGAATCACCCTTTGTATGCAAAATTTCGAAATTTAAGTGTCCAGGAGAAAGAGGCGGGGCTCTACGAACCTCCTCATGGTGCACTTATCGGGCGCAAAACCTATTGGGAGAATTTATTAGCCAGAAAGGGACTCGTGATTATTGATCACCAACTTAAGAAACACGTAACCAAACCTTCAGCGACACCCCAGATGGGGTTGTTTACTGATAACCAGCTGATCAAAGTAAATGAGACATTGGTAATGTCCGGAAAAACAGCGATGCACCGCAGTGAACCGTCCCTGCCAGCAAAAATCTTGGTTGAAAGAAAGATTGTAAATGGAAGGCTTTTTGATTGGGGTTGCGGACATGGAGCTGATTTAGATTATTTTTTACGCTCAGGAATTAAAGCTGAAGGTTGGGATCCGAATCACAAACCAGACAAACCACCGCAAAGTTATCCGCCGGGTTTGTTCCGTTGGGTTCATTGTAGCTTCGTACTAAATACCCTACCCGACCCAGGAGATAGAACAAAAATCCTTGAAGAGATCTTTAATTTTCTACCTGCTGGAGGAAATTTAGCAATTTCAGTAAGGTCAGCTGGAGAGATTGAGGATGTGCGTAAGGCCACCTGGCAACGCTTTAACGACGGCTGGTTAACTTCAAAAAATACATTTCAAAAAGGATTTTTGGCCAAAGAGCTCAAGGACTTATTGATCGATAAAGGATTTACGGTTTCGGAGATAGTATTAAGTGAGCCCGTGGTTTTTATTTTGGCGAGGAAAATTTAAAAAGAAGTCGTAAATTATGGCTGCCCAAGGGTTATGACCGCGTCGTATGGGCTGGAAGAATCAAGGGTCTCACTTTCTTTCGCAAGCGGATATTTAGCCCCAATGTCCTGTGTCAGCAGATCGAGGAATTCTTCTTTGTCTTCCTTTATGGCAATCGTCGTTTCGGAAAGGTCGTTATCTTTTGCATTGCCAACCGCCACTTCCTCGTATCCGAGTCCGAGTAGGTAGGCTTTTGCCCGAGCAGCCAGTCCAATTACTGAAGTACCATTTAACACCTGTATCTTGACATCGGTCCGATTAAGCTGGGCCGAAGGCGAAGATGTCGGAGTCGAGACCGGAGTAGTCTGCGAAGGTGTCGGGGTGGCAGCACCGCCTGCTGATTTCATTGATTTTACGTAAGTATAAATTCCCCCTCCGATAATAAGCAGTACCACCAGTCCTACAATTATCCACAGCCACTTCCTACCTGAACTGGGCACATTAGTAACTTCTTGAACCTCAAGACTCTGCGGAGCGGTGTTTTCGGGAATCACTTCCTCAGGAACATTCGCCTCGGCAGTTGATTCTTCGGGTGACGAGACAACCGGTGCCGGTTCAGGCTCTGCCTGTTGTTGTGCTGCCTCTTGTGGAAGTTGAGCAGGCACCTCCGGCTTCTCTACCTCAACTTTTACTTCGAAAGGCTGGCTCTGGGGTAGTTGAGTCGCCGTGGCTAAAGTTTCTTCTGGTTCGATAGGTGGACCGCCCGGAGCAACTATCGACGGCGGAGTCTTTAATGATTTTTTAAAAGTAGAAGCCTTCTTCCTTGTAACCATTTACTTATTAGAATACTTTGATCATGTGCTTAAGTCAACTATGTGTATAAGTCAAGGACATTTGCGACATTCCTCCTTTCGCAACAAAGTATCCCAGCGGGCTTTGCAACTCCAGGGAGTGGTGTCTCCGTTTAGTGTTGT
>LCJH01000053.1 GCA_000999595.1 Microgenomates group bacterium GW2011_GWA2_44_7 | reverse complement strand
TTAACTTTCTTTATACCAAAAAATCTTTTGAGATAAATGGAGGATATCCTGAGAATCACGGATTTGACACCCAGACATTTGGTTTAAGATTCTTATCAAACGGTCACAAGGCTTACGTATGTTTGGGCACGTTCTATTTTCACCGGAGAAGCAAGGTCGCCGGTTCTTATTTTATGAGAGAGTGCGCGGAAGGGAGGCTGTCATTCAACATATATCTTATGTATGAAGAAATAATTCATCTGTTTTCTGATGATTTGATCAGGAAAATATTCAATTATGATATCATAGGGAATAATATTCTCGGTTTGGAAAATTTAAGTACGCTCATATCAAATTTTTTCACAAAAAAAGGGGAGCATGATTTCTTCATAAAAAATTATAAGACTTTTATCAAGCGTCAAAGTCCGGAAGCTTATGCGCAAGATGCGCGGAATTCTGACAGGGACGGTTTTACAAAAAAAATCATGGAAGCAATTTATAATTACAAAAGCGGGGCGTATGATAAGGCGTTTGATTTATATTCGGATCTGACAGCGTCGCATCCGAATTCAAAATTACTTTACGTAAATATGTTAAGATCTTTATTATGCAAAAACGGTTTTGGACCGAGGCAGTCAAATGATTATGTTTTTCAAATATTCCAATCGCAAAAACCCAAATCCAGATTTTTATTGTTAGCAGACAAGGTTGACAGATTATTTAAAAAGTTATGGAAATAAAGAATCAAAATAATTTGCGGGAGAAAATTATCAATAAGTTGCTCGGTCTTATTTATCGGTTAGATAACAGCGGTAATAGTTTTCTTGATCAAAACGGCGAAGAAAATTTTATAAACCAATTTATTAGTCAAGCGAAGGTAGAAGCGCCGGTTATTTTTGATGTTGGCGCTAATGTTGGAAATTATTCTCAACTTTTAGTCAAAAAACTTAAGGGAGCGAAATACGCGATTCATCTTTTTGAGCCGCAAAGAAGTTGTTTTAATGAGCTACAACAAAGGTTTTATAAGAATGAACAGGTTAATATAAATAACTTCGGGTTGTCAGATTCAGAGGGGGAGTCTTTAATATATAAGAATGAAGATAAAAGCGGACTTGCTTCTCTTTACAAAAGGAATCTTGACTTCTACGATACGAAAATGAATATAGAAGAGAGAATAGAGCTAAAGAGAGCCGACCAGTATATTCAATCAAATGACATAACGCATATAGATCTGCTTAAGATTGACGTTGAAGGGCATGAACTGGCAACCATGTCCGGTTTTGGCGAATATCTCAATCCGGATTTTATTGATTTCATTCAATTTGAATACGGCGGCGCCAATCTGGATTCCCATGTTAATTTGTTAGATTTTTATAATTTATTATTGCCTTTCGGATTTAAGGTGTCTAAAATAATGCCCAAATACCTGGAAATGCGCGATTACAAACCTAGAGCGGACAATTTCGTCTACTCAAATTACGTCGCGATAAGCGGGAGATTGCTCAAGGAAATTCATTAATCAATAAAGAGGTCTGACGCGCATGAATCGCATCATCAACAAAATCATTTTTGCAATTAAATATCTTTATGACAGTTTCTTTCCGATAACTCGCGATTTTAATCTTGATTCGGCAGTTGCTCTGGGAAATCACGGCGCGTCATTTACAATAGATCAGAAACTTAATTCAGACAGCATCGTTTATTCTTTCGGTGTCGGCTTTGATATTTCTTTTGACCTTGCCCTCATAGAAAGATATGGTTTGACGGTTTACGCCTTTGATCCGACGCCCGGATCCGCGGCCTGGCTTAAGAAGCAAAAACTCCCGCGCCAGTTTATTTTTAGCGATATAGGAATTGCTGATTATGACGGACAGGCAGAATTTTTCCCTCCGGAAAATCCCGATCACATATCTCATACTATGATGCTCGGTATAAAGAATAAAAAAGAATCAATATTTGTAAAAGTAGAAAGCTTGTCGACAATAATGCAGAGGCTTGGTCACAAAGAGATCGATCTCTTAAAAATGGATATTGAGGGCGCTGAATATAAAGTCATTGACGATTTGATTAAAGATAAATTACCCATACGCCAGATAGCGGTTGAATTCCATCATCGTTTTAGGGAATTCGGAATTTTAAAAACAAGACAATATGTAAAAAAATTAAGAAATACCGGATTTAGATTATTTTATGTTTCGCCAAGTGGAGAAGAGTTTTCATTCACTACAGATTGAATAATGATTGAGTTTTGCGGTATTCTTCGGTTATTATTAGTATGTTGCAATATATTCATATGATAAGAGCACCGATTGCTTTATTTGCCTATAAACGTCTCGATCATCTCAAGCGCACTCTTGATGCATTGAGAGCGGATGATCTTGCTCTAGAATCAGATCTTTATATATTCTCTGACGGGCCTAAAAACAATGATGATAAGGAAGATGTGGAAAAAGTTCGTTCGTATATCAAGTCTTTTGATAAAGGGTTTAAGTCTATTCATTCGTATTTCTCGGAAAAAAATAAAGGCCTCGCTGTATCCATTGTTGAAGGAGTAACTTCTTTGATAAATGAAAAAGGTTTTGTTATTGTAGTTGAAGACGACATAGTAGTCTCCAGTCTTTTTCTCTCTTTTATGAATGATTCGCTTGAGAAATATAAAGACAGAGAGGATGTTATGCATGTGAGCGGATATTCTTTCCCTATGCGAGAGAAGCTCCCTCCGGTATTTCTTTCTCAAATGCCGTTCGTTTGGGGATGGGCAACATGGAAAAGAGCTTGGATGCATTACAATGATGATGTGGCAGCTCTTATTGAGGCAATAAACAAAATTGACAGAAAAAAATTCAATTATGACGGAGTTTTTAAATTTACAAGCCCATTAGAACAAAATGTTAGAGGTTTAATGAAGACATGGGCGATAAAATGGCAAGCAAGCATATTTATAAACAGAGGGCTTTGTTTAACTCCAATTCCATCATTCTCTAATAACATTGGACACGATGGCACCGGCGAACATTATGATATTAGTGACAAATACTACAACAAGATACTTTCATCGACTTTGCCAAAGGCACTTTCAAACATAAGCGAATCGCCTGAAGGAAGAATGGCTATTAAGCGATTTTTAAAGCAGGTTAAACCTTCAATAATATTTCTTGTTTATAATAAGATAAAAAATATTTTATTAGAATGAATTTTCTTTTTATAGGAACAACAGACGCGCTTGGGGGTGCGGCAAAGATTTCTTGGGATTTAAAAAATGCGTTGAAAGAACAGGGGCACGCGACTTCAATGTTTGTGGCCGACAAGAGAAGTCAAGATGCTTCGGTTAAAATCATCCCTCGTCAGAAATGGAGAAAATATCTCGGTTTTCTATTGGCAACCGATGACTTACTCTCATCTGACTGGATTCTTAAAACGCCGGAATATAAAAACGCGGATATTGTGCATTGCCATAATTTGCACGGAAGATATTTTAATCTCTCAACGCTACAGGAGATGTCCATTGAAAAACCCGTTATATGGACGCTCCACGATGAATGGGCAATCACTCCGCATTGCGTTTGCACCTTTGAAGGAAAAGAAATGAAAAACGGCCTTTTTATTTGTCAGGATAAAAATACTCCTCCCAGAATACTCTGGGATAATACAAAATATCTTTTATGGAGAAAAAACAGCATTTATAAGAAATCAAGGCTTCATATAGTAACGCCATCTCAATGGTTGATGGAAAGAGTTGAGAAAACAATTCTTAATCTCCAAGATGTCAGGTTGATACACAATGGTATAGATGCGGATGCTTTTAAAATGTCAGATAAAAATATAGCCAGGCAGAAGCTCGGCCTCCCATCAGATAAGAAAATTATACTTTTTTTGGCCGATGACGCAAAAAATAACATATGGAAAGGGTGGAATTATGTTGAGGAAGTTATCGGCAAATATAAAGACAATAAAAATTTGTTTTTTATAATTGCCGGCAATTATGCTTATCATCCCGATGAAGATAATGTTAAACATATCCTTCATATGAACAAAAAAGAAGATGTAGCGTTATACTATAGCGCCGCAGACATTTTCTTGTTTACTTCGGTTGCAGAGAATTTTCCATTGGTTATATTGGAAGCAATGAGTTGCGGGTTGCCGATTGTTTCCTTTGATGTCGGCGGAGTGAAAGAGGCTGTCATACATAAAGAGAATGGATATATCAGCACATATAAAGATACAAGATCACTTATTGAGGGAATAGAGTATATTTTAAATTTAAATGCAAATGAACTCGAGGCGATGTCAAAATCTTCCATAAAAAGAATTCAAGATTATTTCACGAGTACGATTATGATAAATAATTATTTAAATCTCTATTTAGAGCTTTTAAGGCAATAAGATGAACAGAGAACAAAGAGAAAAAATAATACAAAAAATTGTTGAAATGGAGAAACTGCGGCCTCTCGGTCGCGGAGAGAGGCTGATAAAGGCTCCGGTTCGGACATTCTTTTACTATATTCTCGCCGCTTTTAGCCGCGTGAAGCCGTACAAACTTCGTTTCAGGACACTTTGGGGGGCAAAAATGACTTCATATCTTCCGGAGGGTAATACTTTTTATTATTACGGATATTGCGAGGCGAATCTGACTAACTTCTTGATCAGATTTCTTAAAGAGGGAAATACCATGATTGATGTCGGAGCCCAAGTCGGGTTTTATTCAATGCTTGCTTCGGCTCTTGTTGGCGAAGAGGGACAGGTACACAGCTTTGAGCCGACTCCGTGGACATTTGATCTATTAATGCAAAATACAAATAAACTCTCTAACATCGTATTAAATAATAATGCCGCATCGGATAGAAAAGACAGTATTCCCTTTAAAGATTATGGTCCCGGCTACGGTGCTTATAATACGGCTCATAAAAATGGCTCAATTTTGAATAAAAAAGCGAAAACAATAATAATAAAAACAATCGCGCTTGATGATTATTGCGAAGATAAAAATATAAGACCTGATTTTATTAAACTTGACGCGGAAGGACATGAATATGCCATACTGAATGGGATGAACCGTCTTTTTGAAAAAACAAGACCTTTAGTGGCGCTCGAAGTGGTGGGCAGTGATGAATGGGCGGATAACCGCGAAAGATCAATAGAATTTCTTATGGATAAGAAATATAAGCCTTATGAAATGAGTTTGGATGGTTTTATTTCTCCGCATATAATTAAGAAAAATTATAAATATGATAATTTGTTATTTGTTCCGGAGGAAAAAGATATTATTTTATGATAATAGTTCGGTTAAAAGGCGGTTTGGGCAATCAGATGTTTCAGTACGCGACCGGGCTGGCGGTTGCTTCTAGACGCGGGCAAGAGCTTAAACTTGACTCCACCGGGTATGACGACCCGCGCGTAATCAATTCGGATATCCCAAGAAAATACGCGCTGTACGCGTTTAGCATTTCCGGAAGTATCGCGGTCAGAGATGAGGTCGGGAAAGCGAGAAATCCTTACGGAGTTTTTTCAAAAGCGGTTAGATTTTTCAATCAAAAAGTTTTAAGAAAGTATTACGCGGATTATGACCCAGCGTTTTTTAAAAAAAATAATAAATACATTGAAGGATACTTTCAGTCGGAGAAAAATTTTGGGAACATAAAAGAAAAGGTTGTCAAAGAATTCACTCTGAAAAAAGAATTTGAATCGGAATTTTTTTTAACAGAGAAGAATAAAATTGATAGAACAAAAAGCGTTTCGGTCCATATCAGGCGAGGCGACTATGTTTACGATCCGAAAATCAACAGTGTTCACGGAGTATGTTCTAGAGAATATTATGAAAGAGCTATAAATCTAATGAAGTCAAAAATAGAAGCGCCTGCATTTTATTTTTTCTCCGATGATATTGAGTGGGTTAAAAAAGAGTTTGGTGGGCATTCAGATTTTAGATATATCTCGAATCCGAATCTTAAAGAATATGAGGAGTTGATATTGATGTCTTTATGCGCGCACAATATTATCGCTAATTCTTCTTTCTCGTGGTGGGGCGCGTATCTTAATCAAAATCCGAATAAAATAGTGATAGCGCCAAAAAAATGGATGAATATGGAGCCCGATCCTCACCCGAACATAATTCCGGAATGGTGGATGAGAATATAAATTTATGAATCTTTCAATCAGCATCATAACTATAACGCGTAACCGGGCCGGATTTATTTCGGAGGCGATTGAGAGCGCGCTCGAGCAGTCTTTTCCGGACTGGGAGCTGATCGTCATTGACGACGCGTCGGAGGACAATACGCGGGAAATTGTTGAGGAATATATTGTGAGAGATTCAAGGATAAAATATTTCAGAAATGACGAACACCTGCGCATAAGTAAATCAAGGAATAAGGCGCTTAGTTTGGCGCTAGGGGAATATGTCGCCGTGTTGGACAGCGATGATGTTTGGAGTGATCGCGATAAATTAAAAAAGCAGTACGGATTTTTAGAGGGAAATAAAGATTATGTTCTGATCGGCGGTGGGGTGATCGTGATTGATGAGTACGGCAAAGAGATAAGAAGG
>LCJH01000052.1 GCA_000999595.1 Microgenomates group bacterium GW2011_GWA2_44_7 | reverse complement strand
GCCTTATTTTTGATAAATCTTCGTTCCCAATCAAAGGATCCTGAAAGCCAAAGGGCAATTAACTGGATGCAAAGTTCTGGATTTACAATTCTTGCCTTCCCCGAAATGCAGGATCGCTTGATTACATATCTCGATAGCCCCCAAGGTGAGGCTTTAACCGAAATACTCCATGACGCACTAAATTTTGATACTAATGGGTTTACAGTCGATCAAAGCTGGATGGAGCCGAGAAGTTTCAGCAAGTTCGCCGCTCTTGCCGCTGTAGCTAATATACGTTGGTCCGATCCAACCGCAAATTCAGCAAGACTTGAGCAAGCAGCGAACGCTATTCGTAGAGATCCGATAGTTCGTACCCAGGCAATGACAGTTTACGCTACCTCAGAAGATAGCATTGAGATAGTTAAACGGATATACCAGACAGGCGAGTGGGAATGGGATAGAGCTGATGATTTGATTGTAGAAATGGAAAGAGATTCAGCATCTCTTCGGGCTTCTGGTATTGCTCAAGTAATAGTTGACAATATTAATAGACAACCCGGAATGCGATACCAACTTTCATTAGATGCCCCAAGCCTATTTTTTCATCTTGCCGAGCATTTTTCTACGGGTGGGACGTTTAGAAGTAGGGGACTATCGGCCCCTCCAACGCAAGACATTATGGCTTTCTATCTCCATAATCATGAATACGTAGGCTCTTCACCTACAAGTCTTATGGCTAACTTAAGTCAGGATCAACAAGCAATTATTGAACAAATATTTCAAAAGAGAGCGGGCGTAATCGCTCATGGAGCAGAACAATCGACCCTTAATCGCGAATGGCACCGCCGCAGTTCTACATAACCGAGAGCAAAAGGAGCCAGCTTCGACTGAAATATTATTAACTCATTCGGAAGCGGAGCACATAGAGGAGCGTCTACAGTTTGAAGGGTTTGGTGCGACCGTCGTTGCCTGCCCTGATCTTATATTTATCTACTTACGCGTCTTACTTTCTAGGCGATTGGTATTATCATCTCCGTTACATGGCTGCTTTGCGATAGCTCGAGGTCTTCAAACGGCAAATCTTTATTCTCCTTGTAGTCGTTTCTTATCCTGTACTTTTTTAATTCCTGCCAAAGCATAGAAAGTAATTTGCTTGATCCTCGGTGGACGTAAGAAAGAGCGGTAAAGCCGGGGAGTGTCATTTTCCTAACGATTTCTTTTGCCTCCGGTTTTAATTTCAAACCGGCTCGATAAGTAAGGCAAATCTTTGTTTTGGCTTCCTTTGGCCGATAGCCGATATCTTCATAAATCACTAACCCGAGTGTTCCTTTGGGAATTTGATTAAAGTATTGTCTTAACTCCTCAAAGTAATCGCTTATCTTAAAATATGGTCCGAGTTTATTGATGTAATAAACAGTTAGAGACTTAAATGACTTTATTTGTGGATCAACGAGCGTTCCTGTTTTTTGCAAGTTTTGATAATACCTTTCTGTGTTATCAAGGGCAGACTGTAGATCGTTAATCTCTTGCCTTAACGCCGCTTTCTTCAGATTAAATAAAGCTTCCGGGGACTTATTTTTATTTAGATAGCTTCGAATTTCCCCGATGGAGAAGTTTATCTTTCGAAGTAGCAGTATCGCCTTAAAATCAATAACCTGACCGATATTATATAGACGATATCCGTTCTCGGGGTCGACCTCACTGGGCTTTAGAAGTCCCTTTTGTTCATACCATAAAACCGTTCGCTTAGTTGTCTCAGCCAGCTGAGCAAATTCTCCAATGGTTAATAAGTCGGAACGTAGGTTGGCGGTCATATCAGGCTATTGACATCAACGTTACGTAGTAGTTTAACATACCCCATAGTAAGAGTCAACTTAATTATGCAAGAAGCAATTGTCATTAAGGGCGCAACCGAGAATAACCTTAAAAGCGTCGATCTGGTGATCCCACGCAACAAGGTTGTTTGTTTTGTGGGTGTTTCTGGCTCCGGTAAGTCGACGATCGCTTTTGATATCATCGCCCGAGAAGGAGAGCGACAGTACTTTGAGTCCTTACCATCATATGCTCGGAGATATCTGCCCAAAAGCAACCGCCCGAACGTACAGGAAATTAGGGGGGTTTCTGCAGCCATTGTTATTAGTCAAGACCGTGTCCGCGGCAACCCTCGCTCGACTGTCGGTACTTTGACCGAAGCCTATACCTACCTGCGCATGTTGTATTCTCGAGATGGGCTTCCCTCAATGGACTCTTCTTACTATTCATTCAACCACCCTTTTGGTGCCTGTAAAAAATGCAAAGGATTGGGTCGGGCGGTAAAGGTAAATGTTGAAAAAGTAATAGATAAAGATAAAAGTCTAAGAGAGGGCGCTTTACTGCCGAGCGATTGGTATATCGGTGGGCGTCAGTGGAGCATTATTAAAGCCACTGGCTATTTTGATTTGGACAAAAAGCTAAAAGATTATGAAAAAGAAGACCTGGAACGTCTGTTATATGCACCTCCGGAGATGCTGGAATCTGTAAGTGGAGAATTTATTGATCGCTGGACTTTTCAGGGAGTAGTCCATCGGATTATCCATCGGAACAACAACACCCATCGGAGTCTCTCCGAGGGTGATATGAAGTACTTTGATTTGGAGGATTGTCCTGAGTGTCACGGTGGCCGCCTTAACCCTGGATCACTGGAGGTTAAGTTAAATGGTAAGAACATCGGCGAAGTTGCAAACCTTTCTCTTGATCAGTGCTTGGGCTTTGTAAAAAGTATCAGCCATGCTAACGCTGCCGTTATCAAACCTAGACTAATTGGTCAGTTGCAAAGCCTGATTGATGTTGGTGTAGGATATCTATCGCTTAATCGTTCCTCTGACACCCTTTCAGGTGGAGAGGCCCAACGCGTCAAAATGGCTCGCCAATTGGGTTGCGACCTAGTCGAGACCATCTATGTACTGGATGAACCCACCGCTGGTCTCCATCCGAGAGATGTCGCAAAAGTTGTTCAGAACTTAAGGCGACTTAAAGAGAGTGGTAACTCCGTTCTTGTGGTTGAGCATGACGAGACGGTTATCCGAAGCGCTGATTATTTAATTGAAGTGGGACCCGGCGGGGGTAAAAAGGGTGGGGAAATCGTTGCCGTTGGTAACTTAAGTAAATTAATTGCCAACCCCAAATCTATAACCGGCCAGTATTTAAGTAGTAAAAAGAGAATAGGCACGAAGTCTAGCTACCGGCCACCAAGGGGCTTTGTCTCAGTTGTCGATGCCAGCAAACACAATCTGAAAAATCTCTCTCTTCGAGTCCCCACGGGGGTATTAGTGGCTCTAACGGGTGTCTCCGGCTCCGGTAAAAGCTCGCTCGTGGAAGAGCTGATAGATCAAAATAGCGATCGAATAATTCTTGTTGACCAGGGTCAAGTTGGTGCGAATAAAAGAGGTTGTCTGGCCACTTATGTCGGTGCTTTTGATGCTATAAGGCGGTATTTTGCAAAAGAGAATAGAATGCACCCAAGTTTTTTTAGCTTCAACTCTCACGGCGCATGTGACATTTGCAAGGGAGTAGGGATTATAGATATGGACATGAACTTCTTGGGCGACGTAAAGATTAAATGTGAGAGCTGTGGCGGGACCAGATATAAGGAAAAAGTGCGGCGGTACTTATATAAAGGTAAAAATATTGTAGAGGTTTTGCAGATGACCGCCATCGAGGTTAAAGAGTTCTTTGATGACGAGGAAATCAAGACCCAAATGAGACTTTTGGCTGAAGTAGGTCTTGATTATATGGAGCTGGGCCAAACTTTGGATACGCTCTCCGGCGGCGAGTCGCAAAGATTAAAATTGGCCAGCAAATTGCAAGCTAAAGGTGAGTTTTATATTTTAGATGAGCCTACCTCCGGCTTGCACTTTGCTGATGTTGAAAAATTATTGGCTTTGCTTAATAGACTTGTCGATAATGGTAACACTGTTTTGGTGGTCGAGCATAATTTGGATGTCATTAAAAATGCTGATTGGGTCATTGATCTTGGACCAGAAGGGGGCGCTGGCGGAGGCGAAATTGTCGCCCAAGGCACTCCCTGTCAAATTAGCCAGATAAAAGAATCTTACACCGGTCAGTATATAGCTAAGGTTCTTTGGACAAGCCATCCCTAATTCGTCTAAAATTGATAGCGGCGTGTATGCAGGACGAAGAAAAGGGCCCCGCTAGGTTATCGGATATCGAAGAAAGACCTCCCCAATACTTTGAGGAAGGGGGAAGGGTGTTACTTGAGCGCCTTCGTCGGACTCCAGGTATAGTTAACGTTGGAGAAGGCGACCTTAAGCCCGGCCAAATGATTATTACAGAACATTTGGAACAATGTCACTGTTTAATATTTACCCCTTCTAATGCCAGTGATGCGGTACTGGCTCATGCTTCAGTCAACATGATCCCCCTTTCAGACATACCAGCAGGTTGGGCAGTCGATAAAAAACGACCCGAGGCAAATGTATACACAAAATTTCCTAGCGATAGCAATATTTTTGTTTTTGTGGTCTACCATAAGTCCGTTAATCTTATAAGCAATTTAACTCGCCCAAATTCATCCTTATTTTATCCAGCTAATATTGCCATGCAGATGGAGGTAAGCGCTTCTAATTATGAACCGAAGATAGGCAGGAAGGTAACCTTTGACGTCAATCCGATAGTGGTCGATGGTGATGACTTTGCCAAAAGAATAGTTGTTTGGGACGGCGAGACTAGAATCATATATATTTTTCCGGTGGCGAGCGACAGGTATGCCTCTTTTAAGGTCTAATGCTGCGAACCCTGACCTATTTCTCGGCATTCACGCAGGGTTGCACCCTGCAACAAAACTCCCTGTAACAAAAGTGGATTGTTGAAGCGTTTGTCAGGAATTGTGTGGTGTGGAATAACCAGTCTAGTTTTTGAGAAAACTTATAAAATCGTCAGAATAGGGGTACTCATGGTCGGAACGAGGTTTAGAAATAACTTTGAGGTCTGGATTTAGGGAATGAATGAATTTTTCAGCTTCAGCGTAGCTACCATGATTGTCGTTTTCATTTTGGAGGCATAGAACTTGATCTGGTGGGAATGATTTCAGCGGAACGTAATATATTTGGTCACCTGGGTTCAGGTCGCGGGTGGGTATGCCGCAGAGGATTAACTTATTGACCGAATTCGGTTTCTGTTTTATTACCTGTAAAGAAATGGCGGTGCCGATGGATTTGGCTAAAATATTAACTTGCATATTACCGATTGTGTCTGCGATTTTTTTAACTTCCTTTTCGATCCAGTTTGATTCAGTGAAACCGGTGGTCCAGTGATCCCAGTAAATTACTGTAGCGGGCAAGTAAGATGACAGTTTTATTTTAGTTTCCTCGGCCCAATCTTTGTTCTTCAACGAAAAGCCGGGAAGTATGAGGGTTTCCATAATTAGACAGTTATTATTAATGATTTTAACTTATTTTTTGAAGATCTTGTACGCTTGGGCTAGACAGTCGCAGGTTTCGTATGGGATACTGTTACGATAGAAAAGACACTGATAGAAAGAGGCTATTTCGATACGAATACGTTCCGGAGTTTCATAGGTCACCACTGTAACAAAGATACTATAGCTAATCTTCTCCTAATTACCATCATAACGGCGGGTGCGATTCTACGATTAGGGTGGTTATCGGAATTTCCGGTAGGATTCCACTCCAGTGAAGCGCTACTTGGGTACCGAGGAGAGCTTCTCGGTACGACTCTTGCAGACGAAACCCACAGAGCGCTACCACTTATCTTTACTTCGTTGGACGGCTATCAATTTCCCTTAGCATCATACATCGTCGCGTTTTCGGTCAGAATCTTCGGTGTGCATGAATGGGCGGTCAGGTTTCCGTTTGCTTTAGTAGGAACATTGGGTCTAATTGCTTTCTACGGGATCATGCGCCTTATATGGCCCGGCGATAAGTCCTTACGGCTCTGGGCGATCTTGGTGTTTGCGATAAACCCGTGGTTAGTTTTTCTGTCGCGGACCGTATCCGCCGTAACGCTCCAGTTGCATTTTTTGCTGATTGTCCTGTGGGTCATCCTGATTTTTTACAAAAGGGGAATCCGATGGTTAGCGATCATAGTCGCCTCGCTAATGGTCATCTTCTATGGGAGTGTAGCTTTTGTCTATGTAAGAGCACCGGCTGCCAAGACAGATTTCACCAGGAATTATCTCGGTTTTTTTTCTGACTTAGCAATACAGAATGGGATTGACAGGTTAAGGGGTGAGAGCGAACAAAGCGGAGACCGGCTTGTGGGCAAACTGTTTTTCAATAAAAGCTATTACATGGTGGCACTAGCCGAGAAATCGCTTGAACAGTTGAAACCCCAACTGTATTTCGCGGCTGGTGAGGGTAACCCCTTGCATGGCCTAAGTGAGTTTGGGCCAATCTTGATAGTCTTCTTGCCTTTGTTATTGATTGGCCTTCAAAGTTTTTTTGGGGGTTCCTTCGGCTCCAAGAGGAAAATTCTGATGACCACGTTGTTCTTTCTCGCTGTCATCCCTTCAATTCTGGGCGGAACTTCGTTTAACCAGGAGAAAGGAACCGTATCGGGCTCAATATGCGTGGGAGTTCGGAACAAAGTCGTTGGCGGCAAAGATAGCGAGGTACAAGGACAAATATGACAAAGTGTTTATTGCCGATAAGTACTCTCCCGATGTAGGAGTTCAGCTACTCTTCTATTTAAATTCCGCCCGGGTTTATTACCCTTTTTCCTATCGTCCCTGGGTAGATCAAATAGACAACATTACGATTGGCCAGGTGGACAGGTGGCAAGTGACCGATGGGGAAAAGGTCCTCTTCGTCGTGACTTCAAGCAGACAAGTATCGGTATCAGATACTTGGGTTTTAGATATGAAAGATAACCGACAGAAAATCATCTGCTCAAGTCCGATTGAGCAGGTAGTTGACCTGAGGAACATCCCAATTTATTTATTCTTTGACAGTACAAATTGCACTCGGGAGGCTTTACCATGAAAGCGAGCTTTTTTATTTGTTTGGGCATGATTGTTGTGCTGGGCGGGATCTTGCGTTTTTGGAGACTTTCAGAATACCCAGTGGCTTTAAGTGCTGATGAAGTGTCAATTGGTTACAGCTCATTTTCGGTATTAAAAACTGCCCATGATGAGTATGGATCGTTCCTTCCGCTTGCCTTCCGCTCGGCGGGGGACTACAAGCCGCCTGTTTTAGGCTATCTGATGGTCCCGTCAATTGCCATTTTCGGTCTGAATGAATTCGGCGTTCGTTTTCCAATTGCCCTGGCCGGATCAGTAGCTATAATTTTTGTTGGCCTTCTTACATATGAACTTTTTGGTAATAAATTGATATCACTGGTTACGACACTCTCGGTAGCAATTAGTCCGTGGCAGGAATACTTATGGCGCTGGCCATGTGGACTTACCATGCGGAAAGATTAATGGTGCCACTTTTCGCGACGGCTCTTTTTGTAATCTTTCACAAAGAGATCGGCAAACTTAAAAGGGCGGTTTTGGTTATGGCCATAGCTACCGGTGTGGTGCTTGCCCCGTTAGTTTATCTGCTGACAACACAGGGAGGGACTGCCAGATTTTCCAGTGTTTTCATTGGTAGAGACGTCGCGATTCAATCGGAACTGCATAAAACGGAGAAGAATCAGAATGCCATACAGACGCTTCTTGACAACAACGCCTTAACCCTTTTCAATTTTTGGAGCAAAAGGTATTTGAACTATTGGGATTTAGGATTCATCTTCTTTAATGGGATGGGGCTAACCGGACCGGGCGAACCAGATGTGGGACTGTTCCATCTTGTTGAGATCGTTCCATTCTTGATCGGTCTGGCCGTTTTGCTGCTTGGTCGATCAGGCCTTGACCGGCGACGAAAACGTCTTGTCGTTGTCTGGTTGTTGTTAGGCCCCTTGGCGGCTTCGCTGGCCAATAACGATCAGCATCCGTTGCGCAGTCTC
Source organism: Microgenomates group bacterium GW2011_GWA2_44_7 (assembly GCA_000999595.1). Lineage (GTDB taxonomy): Bacteria > Patescibacteriota > Microgenomatia > GWA2-44-7 > GWA2-44-7 > GWA2-44-7. The sequence continues at coordinate 1,624 of LCJH01000052.1, read as the reverse complement.
ACGGCCATTCCCGCGCCGCAGATATTAGTGGGTATCGGGGTGTTTTGGTTGTGGGGCTGGTTCAGGACAAAGACCAAGTTAGCAAGAAGAGTCTTTGTTGCAGTTAGCGCCGGTCTAATGGTGAGTGCGCTTCTTTACTATCTTGATCTCTACTATAACCATGCGCCAATACGGTTTTCTGAGTTTGACGGCTATGGTCTGAAGCAGGCGGCCATATATGCGATACAAAACCACAATTTATTTAAAGAAGTTGTCTTCGATCCAACTTTTGGTACCCTTGGTCCATTCACAGAAAGCCTGCCTCATTTATATATTCTCTTCTATAGTCAATATGACCCCTGGCGGTATCAGAGGGACCTGCGTCGCATCGAGTATGGGGGATCTTCTAATTTTGCCAACTTTAACTTCCGGCCAATATACTGGCCGAAGGATCGTTATCTTAAAGACAGACTGTTTATCGGAAGCCCATGGAGCTTACCGAAGAACGATCTGCTGGGCTTCGGACAGATTCTTCAGACTATTCCTTTCAAGAATGGTGCGAGTGGATTCGTAATCGTCAGGACCAGTGAGTGAAAGAGGCCACTTTGCAAATGAAAAGTTCCAGATGATACTGAAATCTTTACCCCCACTTCCTTCCAGCCCACCAAAACCGAGGAAAAGTTTCTTTCTGCGATTCTACTGTATCAAAATCATCGTTTAACAAGCGCTCTGCCGTATCTTTATCGCCTCCCTTAATACAAACCATTACCATTTTGAGGCTCGAATCAACAAGAAGGGTTTTATGTGCAGTGGCAAAACCGACTCTGGCTAATTCCCTTTTATGCTCTTCCCACCCCTTCGGAGAACAAGGACCATTGCCAGTAGCTAGGGCAAAATTTGCCTTCACAACGCCTCTATCTACCACTACCCTGGCTAACGAATCAGCAGCAAGGTTTGGAAAACCAGTATACATCAGCCCTCCGTCTACGGAAATTACCACCAAAGTACTGTCACTTTCCACCTCATCTAGCCACTCAACCCCTGTCTGATAAATACGAACGTTTTTCGGTCGACACCGGTATTGTTCACGCGGGAGAATGGTCCCAGCTAGGGGTATTCCATCCAACCAACGGCAGTCCGTAAAATGAGCTAAAGCATTCCCTGCTCCCATCCCAATATCCAGCAGTACGCCAGGCTCTCCCAATGTCCTTGCATACTCAATGGTAAACCTAATCCCCGCTAGTCTACTCATGTATCTTAAGGCGCCTCGGTCGGTAATGTTCAATCCGGTCCGGTTTCTTTCAAGAGCATCTCCGTGTTGTAATACGATAGCGTCAGCGATAAGTTTTTGCCTTTCCACCATGGTAAGATTATACCTTACTGACGGCTCTTTTAGACGCTTTCATTATATGGTGATACAAAATGCTTTACTTCCCTTCGGCCGGGAAGCATTTTACCTAATCAGGGTGTTGCACTTCGGTTTTGAACTCGTAGTTTTAATAGAGCGTCCTTATTAGGTTAAAATAAGGATATGAGCTTGTCTATCGGCATCGTCGGTCTTCCAAACGTCGGTAAATCGACGCTTTTTAACGCGCTTTTGGCTAAACAGCAGGCCTTTGTTGCTAATTATCCATTTGCCACGATC
>LCJH01000051.1 GCA_000999595.1 Microgenomates group bacterium GW2011_GWA2_44_7 | reverse complement strand
TTGTCTTGCGGGAAACTTACGACGCCGGAGGCGGCGTTCATCGCCTGGTCGGCGCTTGAAACATAAACCCCCACCGACAAATTGCCGCCGATGTTGGAAGTACCGGTGGAAGGCACAAAATACAGGGTGGCGGCTTGAACGGTCTCAAAACCGGCCAAAAAAGCGAATAGGGTAAAAACCGCCGCTAAAACTATCTTTTTCGCCATAGAAATTTTCTCCAAAAAAGAACGATTAAATCCAGAATTATAATCATTATAACCCAGGGAAGAACGTTCTCGGACCAATTAAGTGGATAAGTCGGAGCGAGTTCGGTAACCCGCTCGTTGCCTCGCTCATCAATGGCTTTCACGTAAATGCGGCTCCGCAGGTTCTGGTCCTTCAAGAGATAAGGACTTTCCGCAACCGTCCAAAACCGAAAATCCAAAAATGTCCGTTTTTCGAGAACTTCGTAGTTTTTAATCCCCGATTCTTTATCTTGAGTATTGAAAATCAGAAACCAACGACCGTCAAAAATTGTCGGGTCGGCGGTGACGAGCGGCACAAATTCCTGGGGCGGTTCATCGTCGGTCAAAAATTCCTCTTTTTTGCTCTCGGACTTGGAATCTTTTCCGTTTACGGTCAAAGTAAGTGCCGAAATCGTAAGTTCAACGAGTGTGCCTTCGCCATCATTACGAAGAGCGCGAACGTTACCAAAACCAATTTGTCCCGTCCCGACGTTTTTTCCTTCAAAAATAATACTGAAGAGGCGGGCGGGCTGCAGACCGAAAGGAGAAAGAACGTTGCCGAAACCGCCCGGCGTGACGCCGCTCCATTTGATACGGCCGTCGGCTTCGTCAAAATGAGGTTTTTCAAGCCAAAAAGTGATGACCGAGTCGCGTTCAAAAACGCCAACCACCTTGACTAGTTCGACCGGAAAAACGAGTTCGCCTTCAACTGCGTTTAACGTTTCATCGCCAACATCGACAATAACATCAACCAGCAACTCTTCGCCGACACCGACTTCGGAGACGGCGGTCTTCAAATACAGTTCAACCGCGAATGCCTGATGAAAATAAAACAAGCCAACCGCCAAAACGAAAAGTTTTAATGTGTTTTTCATAATCAGCCGGTAAAGTAAAAGGCCATGATGCTGAAATCAATCAAATCCACTTTGCCGTCTCCGCTTAAGTCGGCGCTCGGAGGCGGCGAAGACCGTTTGTACCAATAAGCAACGATGGAGAAATCGACAATGTTTACCCGATTGTCGTTGTTCAAGTCCCCTTTTTTGGAGACAGACGTTGCTTTGGCAATGTTTTTTGTGCCAACCACGAAACTCACGCTCTTGGAAAATGAACTGACTTCCCCGCCCCAAGCGGACTTGGAACGGGTAAAGTGCTGTTCCCGGGTAAGAGATGAGGTATCGAAATTATAGAGATAAACGCCGTCTTTGGCAGCTTTGGTTTTCACGAAAACTTCTTCGTCGGAGGCGACGCCGATGGTAATTTCGCTGTCGGGAGAGGTTTGGCCAAAAATAGCAATGTCGTCCCCGCGTTTTACTTCACTCTTGTCAACGTTAATGGTCGGCATAAGAAAGATACCGGATATATTATTGGTAGCGCCGGCAGTAACGCTTATCGGAAAAGTGAGAAGGCTCGACCTGTTCCCTTTATTGTCTTCGCCGTAAACGCTAAAAATGTAATTGCCGCCGGTAAGGCTGGAAAGCGATACCTGGAAAGAAGCATCCGAGAGAGCCACGGTTTCTACGGCATCATTCCGGTAAACCTTTGAGAGGTGATCGCCTTGTATCATATTATGTTTCAACTTAATGTTGCATAATGACGCCTCGCGAACTGCCGCCCAACCCTCCGGATCTGAAAACTCCTCCGCCAAAGCTGCCAAAAGGAGAAGAACTTCCTTGTTGGCCGGTTGTGCCCTGCATCCCGATGATTACTTCGTCGCCTTCGGCAAGTCCCGTAACAATTTCAATTCCCTGATCCCCGGACACCCCCGTAGTAATAACTTTCTGTTCGATTTTTCCCCGCTTTAATACCCTGACAACTGATCGATCATTTAGTGATTGTACAGCTTGAGTCGGTACAATGATGACGTTGTCTTTCATCTCGATAATCACCGATGCTGATGCAGACATATTCGGCAATAAATCTATCGAAGTGCTGTCCAGCTGGATAATAACCGGATAATTAGTGACATTGCTGACCACTTGCCCGATTTTGTCTAACGCCACCACTCCTCCGGTAAAAGTCTTATCACCAATTGCATCCACTGTTATCGTTGCCTTTTGTCCGATTTTCAATTTCTTTATATCCAATTCTGAGAAATTAAATGAACCGAGCGGTTTCCCTTCAACTCTAATAACCGCAACTGTTTCTCTCGCTCCTTCGCTTGTCGCGGTACTCTGCCCGATGGTCATTCCGGGAGCGATAGTGATATTTTCTACGATACCCGACATCGGGGCGGTGACAATTGGCGACGACTGCTGATACCCAAGCAAGGCATTATTAAGTGCCGCTTGTGACTGGAAAACAGTGTTTTTTTGATTTTTATATTTACCCTCGGCTGCCAACCAATCATCGTGCTCTTGAATGTAGGTCGGATCTTCTGCTACCAGTCCTCTGGCCACAGCGTCTTTAATAAGTTTCTGGTTAGCGGCCCACATTTGAGAGTCCAAAGTATAAAAACTTGTACTGGCCGAGTCTAAACTGTTCTTAGCCGACAAATAGCTCGACCATGCAGAAGCATTTTTTTGCTGGCCAACACTATCAAGCTCAATTTCGGCAATTCTAGTCCCCTTAGCGACCTTCTCCCCGTCGGAAACAAACGTACGTTTAATAATCCCAGAGGCATTAGTGGTCACATTCACTACACCGCTACTCAAAATCTGCCCGGAGGCCGAAACCGAGGAGACAATTGTCCCTCGTTCCACCTGAGCTGTTTGATACTGGGGCCTCTGGGTACTTGGCCTTATAAACCGATGCCACCCTAAATAACCAACAATTGCTATCAGAGCAACCAGAAAGACCAGTTTCCGATTGTTTTTTAATAATTTGCCCGCAAGCGGTCTTAATTTATCCATTTTTTCGATCACCCAAACTTCGGATTAATTTTGCTTTGATTGCTCCTTCCTCCTCTTGGGGCTCACCGAGGATTACTACCTGCTCACCTATTTTTATTTCGGAGAATTTTATATTTGTCATCCCTCTTCTTATCTGGGTTTGGTTATCAATAAGTATCGTTCTTAAGGCCCCGGCTTTGTCTCGGACAACCATTGAATTATCACCCACTGTTTCAACAGTTCCCATGGCACCGTGACCGAATTCTCGAGGATAGAACTCACGGTTCATATGTAGTTGTCCGAAGTGGGGAAGAAATCTGCTCTGGCGTCTGCCGATGAAGATTCCGAACAAAAAGATCAACAACATAAAAACTGCCAGTAGTACCCCCGCACCAACTCCCAGAAGGGTGTTTCGTCTCTGATTGACACTTTTTTCGTTCATCGTATTAGCCCTCCGGACTTATAGAATACCGATGGAAATTTTAAATCAATAAGGCTCACAATTTTTCTTATGAGGATAACACTTGATATCAACAAGACTAAATTGGTTAATAATAAACTCGTTGGGAGACTCTCGAAAAACGCTCTCAATATCAGGTCCGTATAGCCAAAGACAATTTGTGGTTCTGACACCAAAAGCCCCAAGTAGGCGAGTAAACTATACACTGTTGTTCCTTGAAGTAACTCCCAGGAGAAAAGTGTAAACAAGCCAAGTGCCATACTAACAAAAAATCCGATTGTTACCGGGGTCTTATAAGAAGCGAGCATAGGACCGGGTCGCGGCAGAGAAAGATTAACCTCAACGGGCAACAACATCGATAAAACAGCCAGCCCACCATATTCACTCAAGAGGGATTTCAGGCCATGTCGGATAGAAACCCGGATCACCTGACTCTCCGAAGCGCATGGTTCATAGTAATACGTTTTATTCACCTTTTCTCTTTGGAGAAATCCCTTTTTGTAGAGATGGTTCATCACTGTCATTATGGTAGTGTAAGCATACGTTCTTTCTCGCCTCATGTTCTCAACGATACTTCTCACCGTACACCTGCTTGTTTTCCAGATAATCTTCATCATTTCATATTCCAGAGGACCAAGCTTGTTTTGGCTTTCGAAAAGCTCAGGTATTGGCAATTGAGTCTTAATCATAATAATACAATCTACTATGCGAGATAGTAGACATTGCAGATCATACCACAAACTTATCACAATACAATCAGTTGTCTACAGTACGGTAAAAGATATTGACTTATCCAATCATATAAGGCAAACTAAAAATGATGCTTATAGCCTCTGTTGTTGTTGTCCTTATTCTTCTTGCTCTTTCAGGCATTCGGATTATCGACCAATACGAGCGAGGGATTGTTTTAACTCTCGGTTCTTATACCAGGACCCTAAGCCCGGGTTTAAATTTTGTTATTCCCATCTTTGAGCGAGTTATAAAGGTTGATATCAGAATTACTACCTCAGATATTCCCCAACAGGAAGTTATAACCAAAGATAATGTGCCGGTCGGCATTAACGCTGTCGTGTACTTTCAAGTAACAAAACCGGAAGACGCCGTCTTAAAAATACAGGATTACACCTACGCGGTTACCCAATATGCCCAGACGGCGCTTCGGGATGTCATTGGTGGCGTTGAATTGGACAGCCTTCTCGTAGAAAGACAAAAAATAGCTGACGAGATAAAGAAAATTGTCGACATAGAAACCACCGATTGGGGTGTTGATGTCACGGCTATTAAGATTCAGGATATCGAGCTTCCGGCAGATATGAAAAGAGCCATGGCCAAGCAAGCCGAAGCAGAAAGAGAGCGCCGGGCAACGATTATTCGGTCCCAGGGTGAACTGGCAGCTTCAGAAAATCTAAAGAAAGCCATGGAACAAATGGCCTCCTCCGGGGCGATATCGATAAGAACCCTTCAAACCATTGAAGCGACCACCGCTAATCCGGCCAGCACAGTTGTCTTTGCGCTACCAATAGAAGTCATGGAAGGATTGAAAAAACTAACCGGGAAATAGCTTTATCTGATAACCTTGAGAAATTCCTCAGCGAGCGAAGCGGTATTATCCGAAGGTCTATAAAACTCGCGCCAGACCATAACAATATTAGCGTTATTAAAGATTGCCCGTTGGACTTCTCTTATCGTATCCCCCCCGCCAACGGCGATAAGAACGTCATAGCTGGACCTTATCTTATTAATTTGGATATAGGGGATTGGTTTGTCTTTGTTAAAATCTTCCTCGTCGACACCTCGGTGCAGTATTACCACCGTCGGCATTCTTTTTAATTTTCTTAAGACCTTTATCGGTTGCTCGGTATTCATCAAGTCCAACATACTGTCGATATCTAACCTTTGGCAGGTATCAATAAAAGAATTAATCGTCTCAACCGGCGCTTGGCCAAGAGCCGTAACCGCTGAAGCGCCTGCATCTTTTGCCATTTGCACTTCGGTGCTTCCTCGATCCATCGTCTTAAGATCAGCAACGACATAAGCCTCAGTATTTAAAAGGGCCAATCTAGACTGCCACATGTTTCTGATATGGCTGATAGCAAAGATGCCCTCTCTCTTTAACAGGGGTGTCCCGGCTTCAATCAATATTCGCTCTGATGGGGGAAGGCGAGAGATAATCTGACCTGCTTCTTCAAGTGAGCTGTTTAAAGCAACATGCAGGTAATGAATCTTGCGACTTAGCATCTGCACTAACAGTAGCATTTCTTCGTATCGGAAGACAAGGACAGGTAGGAATAAGGGTCGTGGGAACCTATGGAATTTGTTATCAAGACAACGGCGCTGCTTCGTGTATTTCATAAAAGGGTTGCACCTTGGATACAATGGAAGGGTTATCCCGGAAACTTACTAATTACCTTACCCAGTTAGGTCCCAAAAGATCTTTTCTTTCGCTGCAACTTAAAGCACCACGTGCATACACCTAACCGATTACCTATGTTTCCGAAATGTATGTGACCCATACATTGGATTGTGTAGTCGGGTAATATTAACTAATATAGACATGAAGATGAAAGAGCGTGCCCAGACAGGGTTTGCACACGTGTTGTTGGTAATAGGACTGGTAGCCTTGCTAGCGGTAGCGTTAGGAGTTTTCGTCGTTTCATATCAAAAGCCGGCTGCAATATCATCTCGGGTTGGAGTAGATAAGGTAAGCGGAAAGATTGGGCCTTCGACCAGACCTACGTTGTTACCGACTAAAACAAAAGGGACAGAGAATCCATTTGAAAAAACGAGCCAGTATTCAAACCCGTTTGAAGGCGATAAAAATCCACTTGATTACTTAAATGAATAAACGCACGTTTTGGACATTTGGGTTAGTTAGTTTGTTAGTTTTGGCGGCGACTACCGTTGTTTGGGCGAAGGGAACAGTGGCTGAGGCGATTAAGAAATACGGAGTGACTTTTCCGATTGTCGAACTGGGTAATTGTACCGACTTTGACAATTGTCGTACGTATTGTGGAGATAAAACCCACACTAATGCGTGTGTAGATTATGCGAAAAAGAAACGTTTCTATAAAGGAGACGAAGTGGAAAGTAAAAAGGATAGAATTTTAGCGGCGGCGCAGACGGAGCTAGGGTGCGGCTCAGTTGAGGCTTGTAAGAATTATTGTGGGAGTGAAGAGAATTTTGAGCGGTGCACTGAATTTGCCAAGCAGCAGATTCTATCTAAAGCGAAAGAGATCTTGGGTTGTGATTCGCCATCGGAGTGTAAGGCGCTGTGTGATCAAGAAGTGAACCAGGGAGAGTGTATTCATTTTATGAAGCAGGCGGGTCTGGCAATTCGGGAAGGTAATGGGCCAGGGGAAAGAAAAGGATCTGGTGGGTGCAATTCACCGGAGAGTTGTAAGGCCTTTTGTGCTAGTCCTGAAAATGCCGATGAATGCGAAAAATTTGGCAGTGATCCAGAAGGCAAAAGCACGCGGCGAAAGAACGGTATTAAAGCTTGCGAAAAATTAGGACCGGATGAATGTAAGCAGTATTGTACCGAGCATCCGGATGAGTGTCCTGGTTTTTGGGGAGAAGGGGGATATAAAGGCCCCGATTATGTGGACGGTGAGGAATATTGTCAGAAAAACCCAGGGGCTTGTCCAGGCCTGGGTGATGCGGATAGACAGGTAGTGGCTAGTGCTGTCCCTAATAGTAAAGGTTTACCACCGGGAGAGGTGATCGTCCCAAGCGTCCAAGGGGTTTCAACGGTGAGAAGTATTTTCCAGGCGGTAATGGAGGTATTAAGGGATCGACTTTAAGTATTCAGGAAAAGAATTTGGACTAGCTAAAATGACCGTGTTACAGCCGGCATACTGACATTCACCTTAAGTCGTAACTGTTAAGGAGATTGCGATCGTTTATAGAACTCCTGGTTTAGGTAAAGATTTCGTTTCCAAGGTATTAAACATGAGTCGCTGTCGGCTTGACATCGGAGCCGCTCTTGGGGGAGACGGCGTGTTTACAATGCAACCGACCTATACTAAGTGAGGTTTTGTGTTTTCGCATCGGGATTTACGGATGGAGAGTGTCGCGGTGCAACACAAACTTTGTGCCAAAGTCCAAAAGATCAAATCTGCTGACTTTAATTTAATCAACATCGTAGATACCAAGCATTTCGGTTTCAACAGAGACCCCTTTCTAAAGGGCTGGCTAACAATGCCGGAAAGTCTCGCCCTGAAATATAATGATAATACCGGAGTAAGGGTGTATGGAGTTATTCGTAAATGTCGGTCTGGTTTTAAGATCGGGCCGCTTTTTGCCGATAGCTATGCCGTTGCCGACGAACTCTTTAAAGGATTAAGCTCTTTTGCTGTTGGCGAAAAAGCTTATCTGGACATTCCCGAAATTAACAAAGAAGCGTTGCAACTAGCGAGAAGTTATCAGATGAAAGAATGTTTTGGATATGCTCGGATGTACCTCGGACCTGCTCCGAAGTTACCGTACGAAAAGACCTTCGGGGGTGACGACGTCTAAATTGGGGTGAAAATCAGTTGTCTTAAGATTGACCTAGGTTATCTATTTATTATCTTGCCCGTTAAGAAGAGCATCAATGATATCGTGGGGTAATGAAACCGCACCCAGTAAAGCCTTCTTCACGATCCCTCCGGCTTCAGAACCTATCTCGTCAGCCGCTTTCAAAACGCCCAAGACAGCACCTTTGGCAAGCTCTCCTGAATCGGCACCGATATCTCCGGCGGCCTTAATAGCTCCTTC
>LCJH01000050.1 GCA_000999595.1 Microgenomates group bacterium GW2011_GWA2_44_7 | reverse complement strand
CCGGATTTACGGTGTTTAAGCTAAGTCCCAAGCTCATTATCAGAAAGGCAAACTCTCCTACTCCGGAAATCGGACCAGCCACATCCAACGCCAGACGCAAATGATAGCCAAAAAATAAAAGTATTAGTAAACTGATAACAAACTTAACAATTAAAATCGCGGCTACCCCCAAGAGTGTGGGAATCAACAACGAAGCAAGAGCCTGGGGTGATAAAAAAAGTCCAAGGCTAGTAAAAAAAATAGCCGCAAACAAATCCCGGATCGGCCTGGTTAGTGCCAATGTAAATGTCTCGTGATCATTGCCGCCAATCATAACCCCCGCCAGAAACGCTCCGAGTGTCATGGTTAAGCCTAGCCACACTGAAAGGGTTACCGAGGCAATTACCCAAACAATCAACCCCAGAATAATTATTTCAATCGAGTTAGTTCTATCTAAACCAGATAGAAAGATCCTACCCATTCTGCGTCCCAAAAGAACGACAAACAGAAAAATAGCCGCTGTCTTGAGTATTAATATTAAAATAGATCCTGCGGAAAAGGTATTACCCGCAAGAAGCGGAAGAAAAAAGAAAAAGGGAACAATTAACATATCTTGAACCAACATCCAAGTGATAGAGATTTAAATGATTGACCCAACAACACGGCGGCGACAATCGTCAGGCTAACTGTTAGAAACACCTGCAACAACGTGGCCACGACAATCACCACCCCGCTAGACTTTAAATTGGCAAAGGATACCTCAATGCCTAGTGAAAACATCAACATAGCCACTCCAAACTCCGCCAAACCCATAAGAAAGTCATCGGAAGTTAGTTGGCCTCCCGTAGCCACCCCGACCACCAGTCCCCCAAAAAGGTACCCCGCCAGCACAGGAAGTCGCATCGACTTTGCCAAAAGCGCACCGATAAAACCTGCGCACAATACCAGCCCAATATTAAGCAAAGAGATAGGCAGACCCATTTATAGACAGTTTAGAGATAATAGAAGAAAGATTAAAGAGGGCTGTGAATCAGAGTCTGATTAGTTTAGCCAGCACCTCCACAAGATCAGCCGGTAACGTCAGCGTGAATTCTACCCACTTATTTGAAACCGGATGCACAAAACCGAGATACCCAGCATGGAGGAATAACCGAGGACACCAAAGCCTGTCTATCCTGGCGGTTTTACGACCGGCATAAAAATCATCAGCCACGATTGGGTGATTTAGTGATTTTAGATGGACTCGTATCTGGTGAGTCCGCCCTGTCTCCGGCTGAAGATCTAAAAGTGTATAAATTTCGTTTTGGTTTCGATAATTCTTTTTAACCAGTTTAATTAACTTTTGTTTAACCGTTTCAGACAGAACATGGTAACCAGCCACTGTATATGAAGTGGCCTCTTTTTTGCCCTGTGGCAAAACACCGAAACGCTCGCGGTTCCATGGCAAGCGACCAACGGGTATTTCAACCTTTCCGCTAGATTCAACCTTTCCGTGAACCAGGGCTTGATAACTTTTTTTAATCTGCCTCTCCTTAAACTGAGATGTTAAAGAGCCAAAAGCGTCAACGGTTTTAGCCGTAAGTAACAGTCCACTAGTCTCTTTGTCGAGCCTGTGAACAATTCCACTACGTGCAAAAAAAGCGTCTTTGCCCTGTTGCATCTCAGTTGAACTATGCACAAGACCTAAATGTTCATCAACCCAATCCGCAACCAGCGGGGCATCAGTCGAATCAACTCGATTAACCACCCATCCGGCAGGTTTGTTTAAAACCAAGACCGATTCGTCTTCAAAGACAACCTCAGGTTCGATCATATAACAAAGACACAAATAAAATATAGACAACTCCGACCGTAATGGCTAAATCGGCTACATTAAAAACCGGAAACAGCCAGATCTTAATAAAATCCACCACCCCTCCCCTGAGCCATCTATCAAGCATATTGGAAATTGACCCGCCAATAAACAAGGCAAAACTAAAAAATAAAAATGGTGAATTCTTGATCTTATCTCTGTTGATCAACACGTATGTCAAAACGGAAAGCAGAACAACAACCGCTCCTCCTAATAACCAAGGTTGTCCCCTAAAGAGCGAAAAGGCTCCTCCGGTATTTATGTGATATACAGTACTACTGTTAACAACGGCAAACTTGGTAAGAAAATCGAGGATAATAACCAAAAAAACAATTCCTAAGCCCTGAATCACTTTTCTCTTTTAGTTTCACACTTCACGCAAAAAGTGGCTTCGGGATAAACCATAAGGCGGTCAGTGTCAATCATCTTCCCGCAACTTTCACAAATACCATAACTCCCAATCTTGACACGAGCAAGCGCCTTGCGAAGCTGGACAATTTGTCGATCGAGTTGGCGTTGAACTGCATGGACCCGAGCGTGATTGAGCTGTTCTGAAGCGTCGGTATCGAGCGCCGCATTATCGGACAATCTTTCTGTATTTTGAAAAGGATCATCCTTATCGAGTGTTTTCTTCCTAAACTCCAATTTTTTGATCTGCTCACTTAATACCCGTCCGATCGGTTCCAGTAGACTCCTGGGAAACCGAAAACCAGCGGATTTCACCACTTCTGGGACAGACGCGTCATTAACTTTGGTTAGTTTAATGCCTTTCTTGGTAACCATAAAAAGAATTCCTTGTACTTTCTCCCGGCTCTATACCAGATTAAAGTAATTAACAACAAAAGTACAATTAAGGACAATATCTGATCAAGAGCAAACGGGCCCAAGTATATCTGCTTTTCTACAAGCGATGCAATACCTAAAAAGCCCAAAAAAAACCAACTAAAACTGATAAGGCCGACAAGCCCCACTTTTCCGCTTCTGTACCATATCCATCCCCGGTAGCTCTTTTTGACATAGAAGGCTATCATAATGCCCAAAAAACACCACAAACTTAAATATAAACCCACCGGGTGCGAACCTAAACCCAAAAAAGATGTTTGTTTCCCGACCCATAATTTGGCAAACATACTTCCCAATGAGACGATTGTCGCCACCCACAAAAAGATCTCCCCCACCGGATCCAGTAAATCCCACAGCTGTTTCACATCTTTTCTTCCCCATAAGTATAAAGGCAACATGCCACCGATAAATCCCCCCCAAAAAGACAAATCCCCGATAATAAAAGCTCTTACAAACATATCAAACGTCGGCCTTAAGGCAAAAGCATAAACAGCAGGAACGATCCGAGCACCCAGCGTTGCACTCACGGCAACAAAAAAGGAAAGTTTTATCAGCAGCTCTTCCGCTATCTCTTCTTTCAGCTTTCTCCAAAATAAAAAAGATCCCGCTATATAGGCAAGAACACAAAATAAGCCAAACGAATATACTAAAATTGGTCCAATATTTACAGTCGGGGACATATTTAAACTCTTCTTGACTAGCATCATTCTAACACACTAAAATTGGACACCCATGCTTGAAACTCCCCACGTTGCCCTAGGCGCCGCTATTGCTATAAACGTCGGAAATCCGCTTCTTGCTTTGCCTCTCTCGCTCTTTAGCCATTTCCTTCTGGAACCCTTGCCTCACTGGAACCCCCATACCTACACCGAAGTAACTACCAAGGGAAAACTTTCAAAAGCCACCGTCGCCATTATCTGGGCAGATGCATTAACAGGCTTATTTTTAGGGCTGTGGCTTGCTTTGCAAACTTTGCCAGACAAACAAAGGTTCTTGCAAGTTATCTTCGCGTGCTTCTTGGCCGTGCTTCCGGATTTGATTGAAGCACCTTTTTTCTTCTTTGGCTGGAAGCCCAAAATCCTGATGAAACTTATCCAATTTCAGAGAAGTATCCAATATGACGTTTCCTGGCTTCCGGGATTAATATTTCAAGCAATCGTTGTTCTGATTCTTGTGAATTGGGCGATACAATAACCCAAAGCCTTACCCCCGTTTCCGAACACAGTTCCCTAGTGTTCCTAAGCTCTACTTGTGTATTCTCCTGTTCGAGTATCGATAACAACTTTATCACCGCCACTAATAAAAAGCGGCACTTTAACCGACATACCGTTATCCAGCTTAGCACTCTTATAAATATTAACCGCGCTATCCCCTTTTACCCCCGGGTCTGTTTCTGCAACGGTAAATTCCATTTTCATCGGCAGTTCAATAGACAGTGGTATCGTCTGATCATTTTCTTCAAGAAAGACAACGATAACGGTATTTCCTTCTCTTAGATACTTTGCCTGTTCATCGACCAGTTGCAATGGAAGTGAAAGTTGCTCAAAAGTCCGCGGGTCCATAAAAAACAGCGTTTCATCCTGGCGATAAAGAAACTGGAGAGGCCTCTTTGTTGTATTCGCTTCCTCTACTTTTTCTGCATTAATGAAACTCTTTTCAATAATAGCCCCGGTCTTTAGATTTCTCACCTTCACTTTAATCGTTGAACTACCCCTGCCCATTTTAATCGCCTCAAATTTGATGACCACCCAAGCCTGCCCATTATCAAAAAAGGCGGTACCCGAACGTAAGTCATTTACTAAGATCATAGATTGACCCATTTAAAAAGTCCCGCCTTGGGGACTTTATTTAAAGCTATTTTAATATCTTGGGTATCAGAAGGTCAATATCATCAAAGTTGGGTAACTACTGGTAGACCCTCCTGACTATCGCACCGAGAATCTCTCCTTTTGCGTCCTTTATCGGGACAAATATCTCTTTTGTTGAAAGTTCTCCTGAATAAAAGTCCCACGGGATAGTCGGTACTTCACCTCGTAAAAGTCTTTTTACCAACGCCTCTTTTTCCGGCGGATAAATATTTATCGGCCGCACATCTCCCGAAAGTCGCATTACTAATAACTCCTGACGGCTAACCATCTTAACAAACATCGTTGAACTAAAGTCCTTAAGATCATCTTTAATCAGGGTTTGAATTTTCGCTTTTCGTTCACTTGCCTTTGCCGCACAACTATTAAACTCGGGCGTACTCACGTAACACTGATCTTCGACATCCGGAAAAACGTTAACAAACAGCTCGGTCAGTCCTCTTCTGTTATTAACAGTATAAGTACTCGTCTCGACTTGATATTGTTCCTTGACCAAACTTTGCCTTCTGTCATTTAGAAAAGAAAGTCCGCCAACCAGCACCACCACAATAATTATCAAAAACCCAATAACAAAAATTGATGTCTTAAAACTTAATTCCTTAGGATTTTCTTCCATTCTCTTTTGTGATCTTCGTTAGTCGTTCAGCATTAAGGGCGATAAGGCTGATATTAAGCATAATATTAACCAACACTGAGGTGAATATAACAACCGCTACCGCAGCAAAGACAAACCACAACGCCCTTTCAATACTCGGAGGAAAAATATCCCACTCAAAGATAATATTGGCAAATGCAACAATCGCGCCAAATGTTAAGAAGAACAGCAACAACACAGCCAACGACGCAGTCATTTGTTCAAGTTTGCGCCGGTCAATTGCAAAATCCACTCCCTACATTATACAAAACATGTAAAGGCATGCAACCAAAAAGCTTCAAAATCGTCTTGCGCCGTGAGATAATTAAAACAATACTTGATTTTAAGCCGTGGTGGCGGAACTGGCAGACGCGCAGGTCTCAAAAACCTGTGAGGATAAAACCTCGTGTGGGTTCGATTCCCACCCTCGGCACTAAAAAATTTGCGATCAAATTTTTCAGTGTAAACACTGGCCAAAGTTTAGCTCTCGCACTAAAAAATTTGCGATCAAATTTTTCAGTGTAAACACAATTTATGTCAAACACACCTTAAGAGACGATAACGGTAAGGTTTCTCAAAATCGCGTCGTTCTTACAAAGCTAAAAAATCAAAAACAGGTCTGTTCACTTAACTCTTTGTCCTTTTGGTGTCTACAGAATAAAACTTGATACGGTCGCCGCGGAGACGGAACTCTTGACAACATGTGGTACAACATGTTAGTGTATTCTTTACATGCTAAAAACGTATCTATATCTTCCCGAACAGTTGGATCAAAAAATCTACCTTGTTGCTCAAACTCAAAATAAAAGTAAAGCAGAAGTGATCCGGCTCGCATTAGAAAAGGGTATCAACGCAGTTAGCCAGCAAGGAACCGCTTCTGCGTTAGTTCTTCTTAAGCTCGCTACCTTGGGTAAACAATCTAACTTACGAGGACCGAAAGATAGTTCTGTGCGAATGGACGATCTTTTGTGGGGCAAAGATTGGAGCAAAGATGAATAAACCGCCAATCGTTGTCGTTGATGCCGATGCTATTATCGCTCAAACAAACCCGCAGGATATACATCATCACAAAGCGAGCAAAATCTCTCAAAATTTGATTAAGACGAATGCACAAGTTATTTACCCGGCAACTGCTGTTGTGGAAGCGATTACCCATATGCAACGAGTGTTAAATAGCGCCGCAAACGCATACGGAACTGCACAACTTATGTCTGGAGCCGATGCTCAAATAGCGGAGGTTAATAAACAGAGTCTAGCGACGGCTCTTAGATACTTTAGTCCCACCACTAGCAAGAAAAATACCTTTTTTGACTGTATTGTAGCGGCTATTGCTTACGAACATAAAGCTGACGCGATTTTTTCATTTGATCACTTTTACGTAAAAAAGGGGTTTAAGCTAGCAAAAGACTTAGGGTAAAACGGGGGAACTTGGTTGCAGATTGAGGAGATAAAGGATCGTTATTTGAAGAACAATAAAAAGTCCAGCATAAACGTAGCTCATATTAAACATTAAACCTGTATCCAGGTTAACTCTTTGTCCTTTTGGTATCGACGGAGTAGAACTTGATGCGATCGCCGCGGAAGCGCAGAGGGAAGTTGCGTAGTGGACCATTACGATGTTTGGCAATATCAAGATGAATGTTTGATAAATCCTCGTCGTCTTCACGCCAAAGGAAGATAACAACATCGGCGTCTTGTTCAATCGCCCCTGATTCCCTAAGATCAGCCAGCTGCGGCCTCTTAGTTCCACGCTGCTCAACCGCCCTTGATAGTTGAGAAATACAAAGCACCGGCACTTTTAATTCACGGGCTAGATTCTTCAGCCCCTGAGAAATCTCTGCTACTTCCTGAACACGATTCTCTAAGTTACGACCACGAACAAGTTGGAGATAATCAACAATAATTAGGTCCAACCCGTGTTCTACTTGAAGTCGCCGCGCCTTAGTCCTCATCTCCAGAAGCGAAGCACCCGGCGTATCATCAATATACAAAGGCGCCTCATATAGTTCCCCCATCGCCTCGGATAAACGGGTAAACTCCTCCTCTTCTAGTTTGCCTGTCTTCATCTTCCAGGCATCAATATCGGCTTGCGCAACCAACAGTCTATCCATCAGCTCCTCGCTGCTCATCTCCAAAGAAAAGAAGCCGACGGTCTTCTTTTCATTTATTGCCACATGCTGAGCAACATTTAGACAAAGTGACGTCTTTCCTATCCCAGGACGAGAGGCCAAGATAAGCAGATT
>LCJH01000049.1 GCA_000999595.1 Microgenomates group bacterium GW2011_GWA2_44_7 | reverse complement strand
CGGTGGTACTAACCACTCACAAATTAAACTGGAAACCACCGCCGGATCATCCTTGGAGGAGAGACTTTAGGGGGTGACATTTCTATTTTGGAATGACAGAAGAAAAAAAGACGAAAACTTATCTGCACTTAACCAAATGAAGTTGCCGAAGACCAGGCAATTAAACCTTAGGATGCCACGACCACAAATGTACCTAATGAATCAGTGGAGGCTGAGATAATTTGCCCATCTAATTTAAGATTAATATTAAGCTCCTTCCACCTCTGACTATCCCACAAAAGAATTTTTGCTCCGTTTGAAGGCGATGTAAGTTTAAATTTAACCACTCCGGACAGATTTGAGGCTCCACTGGAGGTTATTACATATGGGCCTCCAATCACTTTGTTCTCAAGAGGGGCGGGTAAACCCAAACCAGTCATCGTGATAAACCATCCTGACGGTTTTGCATCCATCTCAAAGATAAAGTCGCTGCTTACGCTGGTAAGTAATTTGTTCCCTGTCTGAAGGTGCCAATTACCAATAATATCGCCTATGGCACCTCCGCTTTCGTCTCTGTAGGTTAACTGGACGGTCCCATTGGCCACGCCCTGATCGTATCTACAGGTCTTCGAACAGCTTCCCATGAACAGATCCTTCCTAGACGCAGAATTACTTCCGGTCAATTCAATGGATCCAGGAATCCCTTGCTGACGGTCATCGGGTAGATCATACAAAATAAGATATTCCAATGTTTTTGGGGTGGTCAGCAAGTTTTGTAACTGCATGGCAAAAGTATGTCCAGTAACGACTCCGGACTCTTTATTGGCCGTAACGGTCAAGGTTGTAAAAGGAGCCTGCTGTAAGGTTAATCTTTCACCTTGAGAGCTGGGTGTGGGTGTCGGAGAGTTTTTTTTAGCCCCGAAAGGTAGACTACACCCTGCAAGTAGTATTGCCGTTGTGATAACGCAAAGTGGAAGTTTATGTTTCATAAATTGTCTTAATTTAACTTCGCTGTAAAATAACTGTCAAGTTTGGACAAACTAATCCTTTCCTGTTTAGCGGTATCTCTACTGCGGACCGTGACTGTATCATCCTCCAACGTCTTATAATCAACTGTAACACACCAAGGAGTTCCAATTTCATCTTGAGCATAATAGCGTTTTCCGATATTACCACGAGCGTCCCAAGAGGTGCTAAGGCCGACCTCAAGTTTGAGATGGTGGTAGATGGTGTCGGCCTTTTTAACTAAATCCGGCTTGTTGGCAATTAAAGGAAAAACGGCGACCTTATATGGCGCCAAGCGAGGATGAAGTTTAAGTACCACTCGTTTATCATCCTCAAAATAGGAATCTATAAGTAAAAACATCAGTGGCCTGTCCACC
This sequence comes from Microgenomates group bacterium GW2011_GWA2_44_7, assembly GCA_000999595.1. GTDB lineage: Bacteria > Patescibacteriota > Microgenomatia > GWA2-44-7 > GWA2-44-7 > GWA2-44-7. The sequence continues at coordinate 10,216 of LCJH01000049.1, read as the reverse complement.
CCTGAGGACGTCTCGATATCCCAGGGAATGAAAGTCTCGCCAGTTTCAGGATCACGGTAAGATAAATCTTTCCCTGAAAACTCTTGGTGTCTTGTTAGATCCCAATCAGAACGATGGTGAATTCCCATCATCTCATCCCACCCCCAAGGGGCTTCATATTCAATGTCAGTTGCTGCCTTTGCATAAAAAGCTCGTTCATCGTCTCTATGGTCTCTGAAGCGCAATTTCTCCCGCTTAAAACCTAACTTTTCAAACCAATCCATCCGGTTTTTCTTCCAGTATTCAAACCATTTCATTGACTCGCCGATGTCGGGTCGAACATAAAACTGGACTTCCATTTGTTCAAATTCACGGGAACGAAAGATAAAATTGCCGGGAGTTATTTCGTTTCGAAACGCCTTACCTATTTGTGCAACTCCGAAGGGAATCCTGACCCGGGTTGAATCGGTGATATTTTTAAAATTGACGTGCACTCCGGGCGTGATTTCTCCCCTGAGGTAAATATCCTTCTTGTCGCTTTCTAAGACACCGACCTGTGCTTTCATCAAAATGTTAAATTTCTTCGGATCAGTCCAGGCGACTTTGCCTTCTTCTGCATTAACATGCATCTGTTCGTGTTGTTTTATTTCTAATTCCTTATCAACTCTCAGCCTGATATGGCAAATTTTACATTCGACCAAGGTATCGGCAAAGCCCTCTACGTGGCCACTTGCCTCCCAAACTCGGGGATTCATTATGATAGCCGCATCAACGCCGACAATATCATCTCTTTTACTGACCATGTCATCCCACCACCAATCTTTCAGATTCTTCTTAAGGAGAGACCCCACCGGCCCGTAGTCCCACGTACCCCCAAGTCCACCATAAATCTCGCTTCCCTGGAAAACAAATCCCCGTCGTTTGCAAAGGCTAACTATTTTATCCATGGTAACCATTTTTTGCTCCTAAAAATAAAAAACCCCGACCTTCTTGCGGTCAGGGGTTCAAAAGTTGAACGGTTCCACCCTGATTCCCCATATTTTTAGGTAGGGGCTCTTTTAAAAGCTGGCTCATCTATGCCATTAGAATCAGCGCCAGATCAATTACTTTGATTTTAATCTCTCTGTTAATCTTGTCAAGATCCTTGCCGATCGCAAGGGATACTCAGATATTTGTTCTACGTATTTCTGCCAATCACCATCAAAGTTTTTATCTCTTGGCCAGAACCCAAGGGCCTTCAATGTTCCGACCGCGAAATTATTAATAACTATTTCTTGTGAATCAGTTCCGTGGCTTACTCTTTCCAGAGCCTCTTTTAATAACCCAAAGACCTCTGCGTTTTCCACTTTTTCCGCAGATAATTTATCAACTATTTCAACTAATTGATAGGCAGTACCCACACTCGTAATATTTTTTCTCAGAGGCCTGAAGCCGGTCTGAACCTCTACCTCGGTAATAATATCCAAACTCCTCCCTTCGACAATGCGGGCTTTTATCATGTTAAATATTTCCAGGCTTCCACTCCTTCTTGAGCTTATTCTTCGTAGTCCTTTCGCCAGCACTCGGATCTTGCCCCGCTGAAGGGTATAGATAGTGACAATTCTGTCTGCTTCGCCTGTTTCGATCCGTTTAAGAACAACACCACTTACTACATAACTGTTCATTTGATTTAATCAGTAATCATATATTTATAAACAGTACGACCGGAAGGAAGAACGACAGCACCAGTAGGGGCTCTTCGCATTAAAGGAGGAAGGTCACTATCTGTCTGAAAGTAAACCGCGTTTGGGATCTTTAGCGGTTTGTTTTCAGCTTTATTTTTTAGTTTGGCAAAATAAATGTCTTTTGAATCAAACCTGAAACCCTCTAAATTTAACGACTGGTCGATCGGAGTTAGAAAGGTGCTTTCTTTAAATAGCTTTTGAAAGTAACCGGGTTGGACGTTAGCATAATAAAGATAGAAAATAAGAGGTGGTTCAAAGGTGGGAGAAATTATTATTGATTTGCCCGGAAACTTACCGGCGGCCTCTACCGCTTCCTTGATGCCCGCATGCCAGTACTTCTCGGTCGAGATAAAATATTTGGTAAAGTAAAAGTATTGATAATTAATCGTCTCAAAGACTAATAAGAGTAAAAAGACTGCGGCTATTTTTTTATTCAGTGATAACAGCCGGCTAAGTCCGAGAGATGCCAATAAAAGAAGTGGGAGATTCAATAAGAATAACCTGGTGGCATGAGTAGCGCCATCTCTGGTTAAGGCAGAGGGAACCACGGAAAGTCCGATCAGTACCAAAATCGTCAATATTATTTTCTTCGTTTTTTTATTGTCAGCCACTAACGCAAGTAATCCGAAAACAATCAACAAGGCATAGCTTTTATGTAACAAGCCAAAACCGGGAGCAGAATGGCGAGGCAGTGAATCACCGTTTATAAATAAAAATCCTGGCGAGAGTGACTTTGCGATATTACTGATGACTGTCTCCGACCAATATCTCACTTTGTTATGGGAGATAATACTCAACGTCGACAATAAAGTTCCTGAAGTTGTGTTCTGATTTGGAAGAATTTGACGCGCAGAATTTACTTTTGAAACGACCGCCGGATCTGTAAAAATGGAGATATCTCTAAACCGCTTTGCCGCTCCACCTTGAAAGAGGATGATCGCAAGGGGGAGAAATAAAGTAGTGATGAAGATCATGCCCTTCCATGACAGAAGAATCGATCTTTTAGAACGCGGCCATAGCCAAAATACCAATGGCAAAAAAATTATTGACAACTTAGCGGTTGAATAAACTAAGGGAGTTAATGACAAAAATAACCACGAGACAATTGCCGCAACAGGCCCTTCTCCCTGTTGAAATCGACCAAAGAAATATAAACCGGCTGAAAGAAAGAGATACAAAACAGAAACCTCAAAACCTGTCCGGGAATAGTGCATATGCCACGGACTTATTGACAGTAAAAATGCACCAATTAACCCAATATAGGGGGCTTTGGCAGCGAATACTTGATTGATAAGTAAATAGGTAAACAAAATACCGAGGATCCCAAACACCGCCGGTACCAGTCTTACAGCAACAAGTTCACTTAGTCGGAAAATGACAGTCATTATTAAAGTGAGATAAATTGGAATCGATGTTCGGTTGTCACTAAATGAATGTATTTGAAGTGGCCACCGGTAGCCTTCGTAATCCCTTCCTGTGGTAATAAGCGAGCGAACTTGATATGCGATATCGACCTCATCTGAAAAATATGAAGGAAGATTGCTTTGAAGATTGAAGGTTCTTGATACTGATCCGAAGACCAGGATAAGGACTAAACAAATCGTAGTTCGCTTTGTCTGAAGCGAACCAGTTAGTCCGTTTAAAATAGCTTCGACTCTTTTGGAAAACAACACCTGCTTATTTGACTCCTCGTATTTAAAGTTGAGTTTCAGGACGCCCAGCGGTCTCATCGTAAAAAAACCTTCAAATACAGTTTTACCTAACTCTTCTGTTTGCTTTACCGGCATCTCCGACCCCGTACCGCTGTTAAGTCTGGCTCCTTTGGGAACATAAATTCTAAACCAGTTGCGATAAGGCGCGTTAAGCCATTGGTCACCTTTTTGAGGGTTTTTATAACTGATAGTTAAATCATGCACGGCTGATTCACCTTTCCACTCAACCGTATCATTTACTTCTACCTGGATGTAGAGGTTCGATTTAGCGCCACCCATATTAGAATCAACAATAAATAAGTAATCACTGGGAGCTTCACGCACCCTTCCGGCTAGATTAAAAGTTTCCATCGCATCTTGAACCTTTTTCTCCGGAAAATAGAAAAATACATGTTTGTCCAGAACACTCTCAAGACCAGTTTCAAAAAGTGCAGGCATACGCTCTTTTGGCGAGCCTATGGCATTGGCTAAGACCGAATGCATTAAAGGCCCCAACACCCCTTTACGGTCCGAGCGCATATATGGAGTCACAACACCGATTATGGATTCAAGCTGATAGATAACTTGCGGGCAGTTGCACCGGGCATCTTTATCTGCAGAAAAATTACCAAAACCAGGTACACCAATTGGGCCTAATACTTTGAGCAAAGAGACAAGCACCTGACTATCTATGGCGATCACCCCATCCACCTTATTGCCACCTGCTTTAGTAAATTCCGGAAGAAAAGTTTCAACCGAGCTTCGAAAATCAGGAGAAAGATTCATATCTCTTAGCCTCCAATGTGGCAATTTTCCGGCTGCTTGCTCCTTTGCATAAGGATCAGCGATATACTTAACTAATGCTTCCGGGGCTTTCAAGCGCCCTGAATACCGTGCGTCCAGATCATAGATATCTCCCGAAAAGAGCGGGGTAAGTTTCCCTTTGTCAACTGAAAGAATGGCATAGCCCGTCCAGAAGCCCCCTGTCGGCCTGAGCTCAGCATCGTTTTGGAAAAGAATTAGATACGTCTTCTTCTTGTCATTACCTAAAATCCATGGGGCCACTTCCAGTACCGGTCGCGCATCGTTTATTAATATATTTGCTTGGCCCACTAGATCTATAAGACCACTGAGCTTGTTCCTGATTTTTTCTCCCCGAAATTCCTCGGGATATCTGGCTGGGTTAATCTGCTTAAGTTCGTTATTGGCGACTGCAAGGTCTCTGCCGATCTGGTCGAGCTGCGGTGCTACTTTGTCGATAGTAGACACCACAAAAGCGATTCTATCTTTTGCTTTCTCGGTAGATGTTTCATTCTTTTTCATTCCTTGCAAGCCAAGTATGTCGGCATAAGGAACAACCGTTTTGATCCCGGAATCTGTGGCATCCAAAAGTGCGGTGGCGGCCTTGGTTGCATGGTTGACATCGCGCCAATAGTCACCCAAAAAGGGTAGATAGGCGGTCCAGCCCCAAGGTGTGAGTGATTTTGAAAAGTCAGCTAAGGAATTTTTTTCATCGACGATTAAATTTTCCATGGCCAAAATATCCTGAGCTTTCGCGGCAATAAGTAACTTTTCACTCTGGGCGATTAGCTTTCTCCCTGAAGAATATACCGGTAAGGCCAAAACAACACCGACCAAAGCAACGATGATTATGGCTAACAAAATTCCACCGGCAACTACGACCGGCCGTTTTTTTAGTATTCTTGAAATTACGCTTGACACCCCCCCCATTTTCCCAGCAAGTAATAAAACTTTCAAGGACATTAAACTGCCCCTTTCCCAGAAACCATGGCCCACGGAGTCTTTATCAATATCACAAGATCAAACAAAACTGATTTTTTTCGTGCGTAAAGTGCGTCCATCTCGATTCTCTTGTCAAAAGTTACTTCGCTTCTACCGGATACTTGCCAGAAACCAGTAATCCCTGGCCTGACGGACAAAACTTCTTTTACAAGCTTTCTTGTTTGTGGAAAAAGTTTTTGTTGCCTTTCAATCTCTTCGGGATAATAAGGTCGGGGTCCGACGATACTCATTTCGTTTCTTATGACATTTAATAATTGGGGTACTTCATCAATTGAGTACTTACGAATAAACTTGCCTACTTTTGTGATTCTCGGGTCGTTCATTATCTTATAATTTCCTCTTGTTTGCTGCTCCTCGTAAGCTCGCTTGAATTTGGGGTCGGTTTTCAATAGATAATACGCGTTGACGATCATAGAACGAAATTTAAAAGGATAAAATAATTTACCGTCCTTTCCGACTCGTTTTGGAGTATCGGCAAAAACCGGACCATCCGATTCGAGCTTGATGGCGATAGCTGTGACCATGGCAATCGGCAAGAATATCAACATCAAGACTATTGACAAAGATAGATCGATTAATCTTTTGGTAATATCGTAGAGCATGTGGGATACTTCTGCGCTTACCTGCGGCCACACCAGTATATCACTGTGGGATACCCTTCAAAATATCGCGCCATTTTTTATTAAAATTCGCATATGAAAACGCCTGTGCATGTTTTTTGCAGTTCAAAGATAAGTACTGCGAAAAATCGGTAGAAATGATGGCTTGGGCGATTGCCTCCGGGGTTTGTGAAGAAAAAAATCTACCGGTGACACCATCTATTACCGTTTCCAAATTACCGCCAGCGGCAAAGGCTAAAACCGGTATGCCATAGGAATTTGCCTCCAGTCCCACCAAGCCAAAATCCTCCCGCTGAGGAATAATAACCGCAATGGCACCTGCATATAAAATGGTCTTTTCTGGTTCAGATACCTTACCAAGAAATTCGATATTATCACCGGCAATTTGTTTTAGTGTGGACATCTCCATACCGGAACCGACTATCTTCAATCTAAAATTCAATTGACTAAACGCTTTTATAACGATATCCACTCTCTTATATGGCACCAGCCTTGAGACAATCAAAAAATAATTTTTCTTTTTGTTTGATGTTTTTATTAATGAATCATTGTTCGCGTTGGCTATTGGCGGATAGATGACTTCTATTACGTTCCTATGGTAAGTTTGGCTGATGCCCTGTGCCACATACTTTGAAATAGCCACGAAGTAATCCGGACGATGGGCGGCAATTTTGTCCCACTCTCGAAGATAGAAGAAAATGGGTTTTGCCAACTCCTTAACAACCATTGGTAACCGTCCTTCATATAACAACCTGTCTTGCCATAAAAATCTTGTCGGCGACAAACAGTAGCAGATATGGAGCGTGTTCGGTTGGGTTATTATGCCTTTGGCAAATGAGCTGGAAACAGAGATGACAACATTAAAATCGCTAAAATCCAAAGATTCGACAGCCAGGGGCAGAATAGGTGTTAATAGTTCATGTTTTTTGGGCCACGGAAGCTTGTCAAGCCAGCTTGGAATTACCTTGAAACAATTTGCCCACGGTGAATTCTTACGATTATAGATGGTGGTGAACAAAGGGGCTTTCGGAAACAGTCTATGTAGCGATAGCAACAATTGCTCGGCCCCACCAAATTTGTCAACCCAATCATAGACGATTGCCAATTTAACCGGGCTAACTCCTGAGCGCTTTTTCATATATTTTAAGGGTTCGTTTAGCCGTCTCTTCCCATGAAAAACCGCCAGCGTACTTAACTCCTTGCGAAATCATTGTTCGGCGTGTCTTTTCCGGCATAGTCATCGCAATCCTAATTTTTTGGGCGATATCTTTAATATCAAGTGGATCAAAATAGATGGCAAAGTTTTTATAAACCTCCGGCAAACAAGAAGCACTTGAAGATAATACAATTGTTCCCGCCCCCATTGCTTCAAGTCCGGTCAAACCGAAACCTTCTGACAAGGATGGGGTAACCAGAGCCAAAGAACCTCGATAAAGGTCACGTAAATGGGCATCTGTTACATTGCCTAAGAAGGTAACCAGGTGCGACGCACCAAGTTTTTTTATTTCGTTTTCGAAACGCTCCAAGAACACCGAGCGTGAACAAACTATTAACAGTTTTGTATCTGTGGAAACGACAGCCATCACCAATCGCTTGAGGTTTTTATGTTCATAAATATTACCCGTATAAACAAGGTACTGTTCTTGAAGGCCGAACTTCCTGGGAATATTTTCTCCTTTCGCATTAGCAAAATAAATCGGGCTGACCGCTTCCGGGGTAACTAAAACTTTACCTGGAGTAACACCGTAGGCGTTAACTAATTCGCGTTTAGCCCAATTGGTCGGAACAATAATTTTGCTTGCACGCCATATCGATAGCCAAAAAACAAGTCTGTGGACTGCGTATTTCGGCCAATAAACATATGGTTGAAGAGTCGTTTGATTTATGCCATGAAATTTATGGGTAATCAGGTCATGGATGGTAACTACTATCTTTCCTGGCCAAGCTACCGGAATATTAAAGTGGGGAATATGTACTAAATCCGGCTTCAATCTAAAAAGTATTACGGGTAATAAAAGCTGCTCTTTTATGGTGTAATGTCGGGCTTCGGCTTCAATGACTTTGACATTGGGGAAAGTTTTCGAGATCAGCGCCGTGTCTTGAGTACGTGTTAGCAATATGTACTCGTTTACGTGGTCTTTTTTTAAAATTTGCGTAACAAGATTTTCTGTATACCTACCTAAACCCGTGTGTTTAATACCCCACAGTCGACAGTCAATTACTATTCTTGCCATAGCTACCCCTTTTGTATTCTCAATACATCTTTATAAACTGTCTCAAGCTTCTTTGCTACAGATTCCCATGAATATTTCTGTTCGACGATTTTTTTAGCGCGCATTACAATCTTGCGATACGCATCTTTACTTCTTAACAGCTCGGTCGTCAGCCTGGCTAAATCGGCCGGAGTTTTACCAATCAAAATAGATTCGCCGTTTCGAAACGATAGTCCGCTAGCCGCCGTAGGCGTGGTCACGACAGGCAACATTGCAGCAGCCGCACCGAGAATCTTTAGTCGGGTTCCTCCTGGTCCATAGATAGGCGCAACCAATACCCCGCCGGTTCTCATCGCCCTAGCTACACCCGGGCCGTCGTCAGGCTTAAGATCATTAATAACTAGATCTTTACTCTCGTAGCCCTTGAACTCTTTTCTGATAAATTGACCTGCAATTATCAAACGACTATCCGGTATGGCTTTTTTAATGAGGGGAAAGACGTCTTTGATCAGCACTTCGGCAGCTTCCCAATTTTGCATCCATTTATAATTTCCCATGAACAGAATGTCGTGATTGTAATGAGTGGTGGTGGGTAAATTTTCAAAGTCCTGACCGATGGCATTGGCAATAATTTGTACTTTCAGACCGGGCACGTGTGCTTTCATCACGGCCGCGTCGGCATCAGACACCGCAGTAACTCTTACCGCTTTTTTCCAGTAATAGGTTTCCCAAAATTTTAATTTCTGAACATCGATCCAAAGAAGTGGTTTTAGGATTAACCATTTATTGGTCATGACATAGTGTTCGAACACTTTATAATTAATAGTTTGCTCCACCAGGATTACCGGTACAGAAGTTTTTGGAATATAGGGCATTACATAAAATGTTTCAGCGTGGATTAGGTCATATTGTTCACTCGCCAACTCTTTGCGAATTTTTTCGCGAAGTAAAGGACTTCTATAAATGGAAATTAAAAAGGGGTACAGACTAAAACCGGTTCTTAATATATTACTCAAGGTCCATGTTTTACCGCGGTTTACCACCTCTACTTTTCGACAATATTTCTTTAATACTTGAATATCTTTTTCTTGATTCTTATCTCGAAACCGGATATAGCTGTAGAGGGTTATTTCATGCTTTTTGGACAGATGCTTTATTAAATTGAACGATCGTATTTGGCCCCCGTCTGTTGCAGGATAGGGAAGATACGGCGTCAACATTAATATCTTCATAAATAAAAGTTAATTAATAGGATGGAGTTGTCGGAATTTCTTTAAGGTTAATAATAACGTACTTAGGTGTTTTAATTAACACCTTATATTTTTGCATTAATTCTTGAGTCTCCTGATCAAAGTTAACACTTACATAGGCGGTTGCACCTTTGTTTATTTTGTCTTCAATCCCGTAGCCAAGAGGCCATCCAGGACGATTAGTTTGATATAAGAAAGCAGTATCGCCAAAATATGGTGCAATTACCTTCGCGCTTTTCGGTAATATTTTATCAGCATGTTGGCCGGCTTCGATGATTTCGGGGTGATTTATTTGATAGTAGCCCTTTATTTCATACCAGCCAAAGACATTAGACCCGAAAAATACGCCACAGGCTATTAGCCAGGCTGTTTTTTTGTTTACCCAAGTACCCGTGATAAGTTCCTTCAGTCCCCTACCAACAAAAAAGGCAAGTGCGGGAAACAATAATATTTGATAGTAGTCATGACGAACATTTCCGGTTGCAATCACAAAGAGATACACAATTGATCCTATCAGCATGCCATAAATTACTGTGCCCTTATCGCTTATTTTTTTTGCTAAGCCAATTATTAAGGCAGCCACTCCCCAGCCACCTAGAATGAGTTTGGAGATTCGTTCATAAAATAGCCATCGAAAGAAAGCCGGACGGAAGCGAATCCCATCGCCGTTAAAAAGCCAGCGGCTGGCCGGTATGCCTTCGGGAAACTGCTGTATCCACCACCGCCAAAGCAAAAACGGTAGTAAAGCAGTAACGAAAATAAAAGTTAGGATAATTAGTTGCTTCCATTTTCTTTTGCTAATAATAAATAAGGGAAGGCCTATAAACCAAACGATAATAAAAGGTTTTACCAAGAGGGCGATGGAGAGAAGTACTCCTCCAGCAAGCACACTTTTCTTTTCGTTAAAGAAAATATATCTTACTAGAAAATATAAAG
>LCJH01000048.1 GCA_000999595.1 Microgenomates group bacterium GW2011_GWA2_44_7 | reverse complement strand
GGTAGGCAAGAAACTACCGATGGAGACCGAGTAAAGGTGAAAGTCAACTTATCCTCATTTATAGCTGGCTATGGTCTTTGGTGTCGCTGTCGTTTACGAGTTCGATTTTAGGTTTTGTTTTGAGTAAAATTAGGTTTGTAGCCAATGTCCTCGTAGCTCAACGGACAGAGTGCCAGTTTGCGGAACTGGTGATGGCAGTTCGATTCTGCCCGGGGACGCTTCGACCCGAAGGAGATTCGGGAGTCGACCGCGCGAGCGGGTAACTATACTAATCTTACTCTGATTTACAGCTCGTAGAGCGAAAAATCAGATTAGATTCGTTATACTCAAAAACTCAAATTAGAGTTTTTGAAGTATATTTCTTCCAAAAGAGATTTGCTCGCCAGGAGGGCAAACACATCTCTTGGAGGGTTGGCAGAATGGTAATGCACTGGTTTCGAAAACCAGCGTCCGTAAGGACTTACAGGTTCGAGTCCTGTACCCTCCGCCAAAATTGAAAATCGGAATTGGAAGCCGAAATGTTACGTAGGAAGTTTGTCCATAAAGAATCGGCGTTTTTTCCTGGAGAGCATGGTGATTTCATAATGCATCCCAGAAGTGAAGTAGTAAAAAAAGTTGTAGATTTTTTAACAAATGATTGAAAGTATCCTGTTTGTTCTACCGGTAGCTGTCACGGTCGGAGTACCTTTATATATTTATTACCGTGAGAGAATGAGCAAGAAAAAGGGGGATAGACAAGATCGTTCAAGAAAGAGGGTTTTTAAGTTGACGGCGATAAATTTATTACTCAATACCGCGGCTACAGTTTATTTCTTTATTATCTTTCTCTTGATAATTGCAAGTCTTACAGGTCCGATTGGAACAGTCGAGTTTTCTCTATCCATCCTATTCATGTTAATTGTTGGTATTACATATTATGGGAATGGCATATATATAACTTCGATCGTTTTGGAAGACTACACGCTTCCGGATTTACGTAAAGCAATGTCTTACAAAACTCAATTTATAGCCACTCACTTGTTTCACGGGCCAATAAGCCACATCTTAATTTATTGTGGATGGTTATATATTTTTCTTACCTTAGCTGTTTTAGATATAGCTAGTGGTGGCGGAGTCCTTCTCCGCCAGCCGAATATGTTATTTGCAAGTGGTCTATTTGTGGGTGTGGTATACGCGGTCGCACAAATCTATAACGGTACGGTGCCTTACCAATCTATATTGGGATTTGTTGCTACGGTCATTTTACATATGACGATTGTAATTAAAGGAATTAGTATTTGGAGTCATCCTCTTGGTCTTTTTTTCTTTGGGTTGCTTATCTCTTTTGAACTCTTATTGCTGTTTTATCTTATCCTTTTTAGCCTTCGGCGCGGCTCTATCGATTGGGATAGGTCTGGCTATTAGTCGACGATCGTGCTTGCCGTTTAGGTGGGAATAAACTTCTTATATAATGCTGGTGTAAGGTTTGTCCTTGTAGCTCAACGGATAGAGTACCAGTTTCCGGAACTGGTGATGAGGGTTCAATTCCCTCCGAGGACGCCATCCCCGCCCCAAGTCGTGCAAAGAGGCAGAGATGTTAAACTAATTCAATCAGTTTTATGCGCAGAGTTTTCAGTGCTGGCGGCGCTGTCTTTAAGATAGACCGTGGAGAGACGCTATGGTTAATATATCGTGCCAAACCAAGCGAGCTATACCCCGAGGAAATTTGGCGACTGCCAAAGGGGGTGATCGATCAGGGAGAAAGTACAGAAAGTGCCGCGGTTCGGGAGGTCCAGGAAGAGACCGGAGTTAAAGCAGAAGTTGTAAAAAAGATTGTTGACCAGAGGCTGGTTTTTAAACCAAGAGGCGAAAGTGAAAAATTATTTAAAGTTGTTTCATATTTCTTGATGAGGGGTATTTCTGAACCCGACAATCCCTTTTCCGGGGAGGAAACAGCCGAGGTTGCCTGGCGCTCATACAAAGAGGCAAGACAGCGGCTCAGCTATGCCGGTGAAAAAAAGGTTTTGGATTTAGCCGCCCAATTGGTTTAAGATAAGACTAATGGCCATAGGAAGATTCGTAAGCCGGGGAGGGGAAAAGCTTGAAGGTGCACTCGATCATTTCAAGATAAATGTTGAAGGCATGATTTGCTTAGACGCCGGGGCGTCCACCGGTGGGTTTACCGATTGCCTTTTGCAACGAAATGTTTCCAAGGTGTATGCGGTAGATACCGCCTACGGCGAGCTCGCCTGGAAGCTTAGAAATGACAAGCGGGTAACCGTCTTGGAGAGGACGAACTTACTTTATGGCGTTAAACCACTGGATGAAACCGGCGAAAAAGTCGATCTGGTAGCGGTTGATTTAGGCTGGACAAAGCTTCATTTGGCCATACCAAAGATCCTAGAGTATCTAAAACCCGGGGGGTCAATTGTGGCATTGATCAAGCCGCAATACGAATTTGGCGTTAGTCAAAAGGGCGGCGGCAATGTGGAAAGTAAAGGGGTCTTAACCGAAGATTACGCCTACATTGTCGCTTCAAAAGTACGAGGAAAGCTTCAGGAGATGGGGTTATTAACCAGCGAACTTTTTGCCTCACCTGTAAAAGGCGAGGGAGGGAATCAAGAGTATTTTGTCGTGCTTAAGAAGCAGTAATCTTAAACTAGCTAAAACATACCCAAACGTGGTTTTATCGTGTCTTCACTTATTTAGTTTCGGGAGTAGTTTCCTGTATCGAGCGATCTTCTGTCCCTTACTCATCCTCGCGAATCGGGGAGATGGTGAAGGGAGAGTAACCAGCCGTGTCTTTGGATAGAGATCTATTATGTGCTTAAACCGACTTCTGAATAAATGTTCAACAAAGCGGCTAGTAAAAAAGATAGTTTTGACATTATTCTTTTGAATGATGTTCGATATCACTTGAATGTTAAAGACTATATTTGTCAGGTTGGTATCAAGGTTGCTATCGGCCTTACGTTCACACTGCAAAATAATATCGGTAATGGCAATCCCTAGATTTTCAAATAACTTAAGCTTATCCGATTTATTTCCTAATGAGGCCCCATAAACCTTCTCGAGAATCGGCCAGAACTGATTTCTTTTAGTGGTATAGAACCAATCATATGAATTTCTTTCAGGACCGGCTACCGCCTGTCTGGCTGTGAAACTCCCCAATAATAAATAGCTAGTTTTTTTAGGCACAAAGCTGCCAAAAGGGTGAGTTTCGATCATAATATCTTGCTATATTAAAGATATGTATCCTGGATTCAAAAAGCTACGCAAGTGTACCCTCTTCAGAAGAAAAGGGCTAATTCCGGCTTCGTTGGCATTGATTTTCCTCTTTTTGGCCGCTTGGTGGACACAGCCAAATTTTGATCAATCCGGGACTATCAAAATATGGGACAGAAACAATGCCCTTCTCTACGAATCTGCCGGCGCAGTGGGCAAAAAAATAACAATCACCTATGACGATCTGCCGGAATATTTGATAAAAGCCACGATCGCTTCTGAGGATATTACATTTTGGACTAACCCGGGAGTGGATTTTAGAGCCATAGCAAGAGCAGCCTTTATCAATCTAAAGGAAAGAAAAATCGTCAGCGGAGCAAGCACAATTACACAGCAGCTCGCCAGAGCTTCTATCATCTCGCCCCAAAAGATCCCTTCCAGAAGTATTGTTAGAAAGATAAGAGAGGTTTTAATTGCCTTGAGGATAGCCGCCTCTTATCCCAAAAAGGATATTCTGACGATGTATTTTAACCAAATGTATTTTGGTAATCTGGCGTATGGGATACAAGCAGCTTCGTCAACCTACTTTGATAAGAATGTCAATCAATTATCACTCGCCCAAAGCGCTTTGTTAGTGGGTCTGCTTTCCTCTCCGGACAAACGCAATCCATTTACCAGCCCCAATGAAGCAAAAAAAGGACAAGCCCAAGTATTAGATCTAATGACTAAACATGGATTTATTTCAAAAGAAAGGGCCCAAGAGGCAAAGCAAGAAGAAATAGCCATTACCGAGAGGCAAACTAATATTAAAGCTCCTCACTTTGTCCAGTATGTCTTACAAGAATTAAACGATCTCGGCCTCAAAGATACCCCAGGTCTAAACATATACACAACACTTGATTACCCCGTCTTCAGTTTAAGCGAGGATATAGCGAAAATATGGGTAAATCGGCTGAAAGATCAACATGCTCTAAGTAATGCCGCCCTTGTTCTGATCCGGAATGACTCAAGAGAAATTATTAACATGCTCGGAGGAATTGATTATTTCGATGCCACTCATGCGGGACAGGTTAATATGGCAACTGCATCAAGACAACCGGGTTCGACATTAAAACCGGTCACTTATGCCGCCGCCTTTATGCAGGGTTACACCCCCGCGACTTTAATTTATGATGTCAAAAAAGTATATAGAACCAGACAGGGCGAAGGCTTTACTCCCAATAACTACGACGGGAGGTATCACGGTTTAGTCCTGGCTCGAGAAGCCCTCGCCTCGTCTCTTAATTTACCCGCCGTCGAGATGCTCGACCGAATAGGACTCAATAGTTTTTTAAAAGTCTCCAGAGACCTGGGCATTACTACTTTTACCCAAGAAGAGAGGTATGATTTATCTCTTACTCTGGGAGGAGGGGAAGTAAAACTTCTTGAGCTAACCAATGTGTTTGCCGGTCTTGCAAGATATGGAGAATATAAAAAACCTTACACAATTCAAAAAATAGTTACTGACAATGGCAAGATCTTATATTCCCACCGAGATAAGCAGGGAGTGCCAGTATTAGGTCAAAATGGTCAACAAATAGCCTATCTTGTTTCTGACATCTTGTCTGATCCCAAGGCTCGTATCCCGGGGTTTAGCGAAAAAAATCCCTTGGTTCTCTCACGTCCGGCTGCGGTTAAAACGGGGACAACAACCGATTGGCATGATAACTGGACCGTTGGTTACACCCCAAGCTACACCGTAGGGGTTTGGGTCGGAAACAACGACAATCATCCTATGAGAGAAATAACAGGTGTTGTCGGAGCAGCACCAATTTGGAATCAGTTTTTTGAGGAGTTTCTAAAAGGCAAACCAATAGAAAAGTTTGTCCGTCCTGAGCGAATCAAAGAAGTGGAAGTATGTACCATCTCCGGAAATCTTCTAGACGGAATTTGTCCCGAGAAAACGAATGAGTTTTTTATCGAAGGCACAGAGCCCAAAGAAAAATCAAAAATGCACAAAAAAGTATTAATCGATAAAAGAAACGGTTTATTAGCGGATAGTTCTTGTGCAAAAAACAATGTTATCGAAAAGATCTTCATTGACTATCCACCGGAAGTTTATACCTGGGCAATACAAGAAAACCTTGAAGTCATTCCCCGACAATCATCGCCGCTTTGTAATGACAATCAGCAATTTTCAAATGATTCTTATCTAGAGGTAACATACCCCAAAGAAAAGACCGTTTTCGAGACAGCTCCGCTTGTTGTAAACAACGAAAGTGTGGTTTTTGAGATAAATGTTTCGGCCGATATCGATAAAGTGCTTTGGTACCTTGATAAGAAGCTTCTTAAGGAAGCAACAAGTTTTCCTTTCAGTGCCTCATGGAAACCTCAGCTGGGGAAACATACCATAACCGCCTATGGAATAAATAAAACTAATGAAAAAATTAAAAGTTCGGATATAAACTTTTCTGTTGTCGGCTTCAAGGAAGGCGATGTTGACTAAGATCTCGGATGTTTTGATTTATTAGTCTCGAGGTGTAATACTAAAAGTTGAAATCATTGTTAAAATGAGCAACTTTTTCAAAGCTCTCTTCACTGGATTAAAACGATTAAAATTTCCCAAAGATTCAGGCTCATCCCTCCATACTGCAACACCAGAAAACACACAAATCAACCCAGAGCCATACAATAAACTGCCCATTATCCCAAACTTGTTTCAAAAATACGGCAAAAAAAGAACGTTACTCTTCTTTGTTTTTGGCTTAATCCTTGTCTTCCTTTTAAGGCAAATTACTTCGAAATCGTCCTTTTCTTTTGATGCTCTAAAGCTAATAATAGGCCCATTAGCATTATTATTCGCTTGGATTGTAGTTTATCTTCTGCGACCCAATTGGCTTAAAAGAATTGTTTTATTCATACAGAGCAAGTCGCCAATTTTACAGAATCACACCAGGCAAGTTTATGACAAAGTAAGTCAATGCATAGCTGACTGGACAGGGAGGTTTAAGCTTGCCTCAAATAAAGAACGCTGGACAATGGTAAACAAGCCATTGTTTATTCTGGTCACACTGTTCTCAATCCTTAAATTCGGATATCTCTTCTCGCCTCCCAAGGTCGCTACCAGTTTTCCGGGCGATCAAAGCGCTGACGCACTCCTGGATTCAAAAATTGAGATTATTTTCGACAAAGGCGTTATTAAATCAACGGCTGAGAAAAGCTTCAGCATCACTCCGGGCGTCCAGGGAAGTTTTACCTGGGAAAGCGACCAAAAGCTTATCTTTACGCCACAAGAAAAACTCAATCGAGCGAGTGGCTATCAAGTTGCTTTCGATGGAATTGTTCTATCGAGATTTCTAATCCCGCTTGTCGGCGATAAAACAATTGCTTTTGAAACAATCGGCAACCCCAAAGTCATACTCGCCGCTCCCCAAAATGAGGCTCTCGAGGATCTAACTCCTATTACCGTCGTCTTTGACCGTCCGATGGTTGCTCTTACCACGGCGACCAACAATGTCATCAAACAACCAGCCTTTACTGTAACTCCCGAAATAGAGGGAGAGGGAAGATGGCTGGGGACGACAGCCTATCAATTTAGACCATCCATACGCTTTAGAAAAGCAACAACATATAAAGTGGTCGTTCCATCCGGGTTGCACTCTCAAGATGATGGTATTCTTCAAGATGAATACCGTTGGGAATTTTCCAGTGAACGTCCGCGCATTGATGATATAAGTCCCAAAGGAAACTATGCCTCTCCGACCGCCTCAGTATCAGCTACTTTTAATCAGAATATTAACCCCGGATCAGTCACCGACAAATTCAGCCTTTTCGACCAGGACAAAAATAAAGTTCCCGGTCGTGTTATTGTCTCAAAA
>LCJH01000047.1 GCA_000999595.1 Microgenomates group bacterium GW2011_GWA2_44_7 | reverse complement strand
TGGCGCCGATTTTAGGGATAACAATGGAAAAATAGGAATCCAGTCCATAGGTCTTGGCCTCTTCTTGAATTCGGCTGATTCGCTTGGCTTCGGAAGTCTCGATAAGCGGTCTGAAGCCGGAGTTTTGAACGCTGACTTTGGATTTGCCGGTGAGATAGAGAAATTCCTTTTCGATGGTCGGCCAGAGAGTAAACATGACCGCCATAACCGAAAAACCGATCAAGCCGGCGCCTATACCACGGACGAAACCATAAGTTATTTTTTGGCTTAAGGTGATACCGGTGGGGGAGAAAACGAGTGGAGGGAGGGCGGGCGGGGTGGAAAGTTGAGAACGATCAAGCGGATGAGAATCGATGACGGTTGATAAGGCCGGCGCAGTTGACGACGGAGGAGGGGGAGGAACGGACCACTTGGAGTCGTATATAAGGAAGGATTGTTTCATTGACCGCTATCTTAAGGCCATTTGTCAAATTCAGCAACAGGCCGGAGGTTATCCACACCTTTAGCACATTAAAAATTAAGCCGATACTCCGTAGTTTATAAGAGAACAGGCCTATAGTCCTTGACACGAAGAGCCTATAGTGTTAGTATTCGACGAAATAAGCGAGCTTTTAAGCCCGATTTTACCCAGGCCAAAGGCTTTTTGAACAATCGTTTGAGATGTCCCTTTAGGTTTGTAGGCGAAATCGGACGGAAAGGCTTGACCGGCCTACCAGGCAGAGCCGTTCGCGCTTTTATCCTGAACTGATCCCGACATTGGTCGGGAGAGGCGGGATTTGTTCCTGAGAGACCGGAGAAAAAAGTCTTATCCAAGTGTTCTTTAACAACTCGGATAGGCTATCTTCGGCTGTGCTCAGGTGACACTAGTCGAAGAATATCTCCAATCATACTTCAAAAACTCAAATTTGAGTTTTTGAGTATAACGAATCTAATCTGATTTTTCGCTCTACGAGCTGTAAATCAGAGTAAGATTAGTATAGGTTTGCTTCATTTCTCCCATGTTTATCTCAACTCGCGCATGCGAGGCGGATAGCCTCCAGGGGAAGACGCTCAAGGGGAGCTTCGGGGACCGAGAAAGCTAAGAATTAAAGATTAAAAATAAGGAAAAATCAGCCTGGATTTTCCGTGGTGGTAAAACACTTCAATTCTTCAGTCTTAGCATATCGGTTTCCGGCGCTCTCATTGAGCAAAATCTTTTCCGGAAGGGGACCCCACGAGGGGTCCCCGGGGAGGCGAGAATGTTTACGCTTTTGGCCAGGCTGCCAGCCTGGCTTTTAGGCCAGCCGCCGCCGGTCCGCCGGGCGGTCTGGCAGACCATCGGGCGCTGGTCGAGGGGGTCTGGTGGGCCCGGCGCTGGCGACGTCGCGCCCCTGCCGCGCCCGTCCCGGCGGCCCCGCCGGCAGCCCCGCCCGCAGCTCCCGCTGCGGCCCCCGCCCCCCGCCAGATCCCCTGGTGGGGGTTGCTAGTCCTCGCGGCGTTGGCCGCCGGGCTAGGACTGGCCCTTTGGGGACCAGGCGGCATCGCGAGCCTGGGCGGGCTCGTGATCGCCGTCCTGGTCGCCGTAGCTCTGGCGGGCTACGGTTTGGTCCGGGGTCTGCGGGCGTTCTTCCGGCCACTGCCGGCCGGGGCCGCGCCAGCGGCCATTAACCGGGCTTGGCAAACCCGGGTGGCGGTCTTGGCCATCGCCGCGGTGGCGATGGCATGTGTTGCGCTCTGGGTGGGCACCCAGATCGCAACACCGCGGGCGATGGTGCCCGCGACGACGACGGTCGTGCCGACGCGCACGCCGCCGTCACTCCCGGCTGGACCCACGGCGGGTCCGGTGACAATAGCCGCGGCCCTGACGGCCGTGGCGACTCGGGCGTCCGCCACGCCCACGCCGACGAAGACGTCGGTGCCCGCGGCCACGAAGGCTGCGGTGGTGCCGACGACGGCACCGATCCCCGGAGTGCCGGCCGGGGGAGGGGCACGGCCCCCAGCGCCAACGACGGCGCCTACGGCCACGACGGCCCCGTCGGCTACGCCCAGGCCGACGAACACGCCGACTGCGACCCCCACGCAGACGGCAACCTCGACGTCGACGTCCACGATGACGCCGACGCGCCGACGTGGACCGCGACGTCCACAAGCACGCCGACCGCGACCCCCACGCGGACGGCGACCCCGACGGCCACGCCCTGCGTGGAGCCGATCGGGAGGTTCTTAGACCACAATCATGTGGTTTACAGGACCGTTTGCGGGAGCGAAGTGATCCCCGTCGCTCCCGGGGAGGACTTCCAGTTCATCTGGATAGCCTCCCGCGCTCAGGCCACCCTGAGCGAGGGGGACGAGGGCAAAAAAAGGTCCATGACCATTTCCGACGCCTGCGGGGGTGCCGGACCGGTCGATATGGACCTGCGCGGTCAGTGGTTCGACCGCGCAACCGACAAGGAGCAGTCTGTTTACAGACTGGTCCGGTTGGTTCAATTCAGCTGGTGTGGGCGCTAGCTGAGGAACCACCCACTCACGCCGAGAGGCGGCGGTGGAGCAAACCTGGAGATGAGCCCCGCAGCGTTGCGGGGCCTCAGCCTATCCGAGGTTTGTCGGTTTTAGTCAGAAGGCTGACTAGAAGCGGCAAACCTAAATAAAAATAAGAGCAGTTGGTCCAATTAGACTAATTAGATTTATGGGAAGATAGGTCTGTCAGTTGGTGGACTAGATTTTAATCCTTTGAGGCCGCTTTTATTAATGACTAAAAGTAATACCGACTTGACAGATGGTTAAACTATTTGTAGGATGGTAGTTACATATGGTATTTCCTCGAAGGATTTACCCTTCGCTCTTGGCTCATGCTCAGACACCGCTAGTAACCGTGCTGACGGGTATGAGGCGGACAGGCAAAACAACGTTGATTAAAAAGCTATTGATTGATATTCCCAATAAAAACTCACTCTACCTTGACCTACAGCGGCCAGATAATCGGGAAATCTTCGAGCAGAAGAATTACGAGGCGATCTATGAGACCTTTATGGCCAGGGGGTTATCAGCCGCCGAATCGATGGTCGTCGCTCTCGATGAGACACAACTGGCTCCCCATGCCCCAAGTGCAATTAAGTATCTGTACGATCACCATCAGGTCAAGTTTATAGTGACCGGCTCCAGCTCGTATTACTTGAAGAACCTCTTTACGGAATCGCTCTCAGGCAGGAAAAAGATTTTTGAACTCTACCCATTGGATTTTGGAGAATTTCTGACATTTAAAGAAATAAAGTTCTCTTTTAAGGATTGGCAGAATAAACCTTTTGACAAATTAGAATATGACCGTCTGAAAACTTATTACGAAGAGTACATTCGTTTCGGGGGCTTTCCCCAAGTTGTTTTAGCTGCGTCTGATGAAGAAAAGCGGGATTTACTTTTGGATATCATGTCCTCCTACGTCAATATTGACATAAGGTCACTTGCTGATTTTTCAGACGAACGGAATCTATATAAGCTCGCCAAGCTTCTGGTGGGGAGGATAGGGAGCCGAGTGGAATACACCACTTTATCTCGACTAACCGGCCTGTCACGGCAAACGGTCAACAACTATGTCACTTTTTTCGAAAAGACTTATCTTGTCAGCACCATTCCCGTTTTGACTAAGAGCCCAACCCGAGAGATTGTTAAAGCAAGAAAACTCTTCTTCTGTGACACTGGTCTGGCGAATAGCCTAGGCGATTTATCAGGTGGGGCTCAATTTGAAAATACGCTCTTTAACCAACTCTCACGGATAGGGTCTTTGCAATACTACGCCTTAAAATCCGGAAACGAAATTGACTTTATTTTAAATGGTGAACTTGCCCTTGAAGCCAAAGAGACGCCAACCGAGGGTGATCTAGCGTCCTTGTTGCGGATGGCGGCAAGGGCAGGCCTATCAAAAAACAGGATTATCGGGAGAAATCAATCACCCAAATTTGACGATTACGCTTGGGGGGGCTCGATCGTTTAATGACTAAGACGGTAAAAAATCCGCTATTTTGAAAGCGGTTCCGACGGAGAAAAGAAAGTTGATGAAGAAGGCGGCCGGCGCGTGGAAGAAAACGGAACTTGATAATGACAATCTCTGGAAAGAGGTCCTTAAAAGAAAACCCTAAGAAAAAGGGCCAGTAGGAGGCACTTTGAGAGAATTGCCGGAATTAAGATTTACCCGTTGGGGGTAGTTGAGGCTTATATCTTTTGGAGTTGGAAGTTAGAAGCCCGCCTGCTCGCCTGGCTGAGCAGGCGAAGCGGGCCGGCAAGGCAGGTTTGAGTTCTCGGCTTTCAAGATATCAAGATTTCAAAAGAAAATCAGCTTATTAATCAAGAGTAAACACGCACCTTGACGATGTCTCTTAAATGAGTCATAATTGTGATGTATGAAATTACCGATAATTCCTATTATCAAATCGGTAACTGACTTAAGGTATCAAACTGCAGAAATCATCAAACTCCTTGAACAGAGTCAGCCGGTACTAGTTACCAGAGATAATGACACGGTCGCGGTGATGCTTTCGCCTACTCAATATCAGCAAATTATTAACTTTTTTGAAGAGCTAGAAGAGGAAA
The DNA here is from genome assembly GCA_000999595.1 of Microgenomates group bacterium GW2011_GWA2_44_7. Taxonomy (GTDB): domain Bacteria; phylum Patescibacteriota; class Microgenomatia; order GWA2-44-7; family GWA2-44-7; genus GWA2-44-7. Next base: position 4,638 of record LCJH01000047.1, on the reverse strand, counting down.
AAGAGACAGAAAAACTGGAAAAAGCCATCGAGGAAGGGGGGAAGTTCACCGATTTTAATTTGATCGATAAAAAACAACGTAAAAAGCTAAAGATCGGCTGAATGTATAAACTTCTCATCGAAAGAAAGGCGGTAAAGTTCCTCTCTAAATTAGATGCCAAAAGTTACCGAATTATTTCTAACGCCATAAACAAACTAGCATATTTTGGCGACCTAAAAAATTTAGATATTAAACATTTAAAAGGAAAATTTACAGGCATGATGAGATTAAGAATTGGGTCAAGAAGAGTTCTGTTTACGGTTGACCAGATAAGGAAAGAAATAAAAATTTGGATTATAGAAGACCGCGGAGATATTTACTGAACAACACCATTGCGCAGAAATTGGATGTTGGAGGCTAGAGGCTAGATCAAGATATTCGAAGCAGGAGACTAGAAACAGAAGCCTCGCTTAACAAATCGTAATATTTTTGGTGAAGTGTCAGTGGCATTACAAAATTAAGAAAGCAGTTGGGGAAGATTTTTAAGGGCAGTTTCGATAGGAATTATCTCTATGTTACCTTCCCGCATTTTTCTTTTGCCTTGGTACAGAAAAAAACATTTGGCTTCTTTGTACTGGTCTTGAAAATATTTCAGTCCTTTAAGCAGGGCCTGTGAATTTTTTCCTGTTTTTTTTACTTCAAAAGCGCGAATTCCGCGGTTTCCATAGGCGATAAAATCTACCTCGATGCCGGTAAGCGTTCGATAGTAATAAAGTTGATATCCCAGGTGAAGACTGTCGTTTACGGCTAAAAGATTTTGAAAAAACAATGTTTCTAAAGCTACCCCTTCTGTCTGTTCAGGCATATCCAGGGGACCCATCGGTCGGAGAGTGCGGTAAACGCCGGTATCAAAAAAATAGAATTTTGGGTGCGCAACTAGGCGTCTTTTGGATTTTTTGGTGAAAACCGGAATCTTATAGCCGACTAAAAGATCCTCTAAAATATTAAAATAGTTCTCCACCACTTTTCTTTCGATAGCCGCCTCCCGGGCAATATTTGACGTATTTAAAACTGATCCTTGGGAAAAACTGGCCGTTTCCAAGAATCGGGCAAAGGCGGATAGATTTCTCGTCAATCCTTCCTGGGAGATCTCCTCCTTTAGATATGTTTGGATATAACTCTCTAAGTATTTTTGCGGGTTTTCTTCCTGAAAGACAGAAGGAAGCTGACCGAATTTTAAGCTGAGGTCAAGATTAAAATCGGTACCCAGTTCAACCGCGGTTAGGGGATGCATAAAATACGTAAGAGCGCGCCCCCCCAATAAATTGTGCCCCCCCTTTCTTAGTTTTCTGGCGCTTGAGCCGGTTAAAACAAATTTAAATTTGTAGTTTTCGATCAGACGATGGATTTCGTTTAAGAGTTCGGGGATTTTTTGGACCTCATCTATTGTGATGAAGTCGTTAAATCCGGAAGGAATATAATTTTCAAGTCTTTGCGGATTTGCCAATAAATCGTTAAAAATCTCCGCTGACAGAAGGTCCAAATAGAGTGCTTTGGGAAAAGCGGATCTTACCCAAGTAGTTTTTCCGGTTCCTCTCGGCCCAAAAAGAAAGAAACTTTTGTTCTTCGGCGCTTGTATCAATCTGGAGTACATAACTCCATTTTACATATATTTATGGAGTTGTCAAATCCAGAATGACCAGATTGCTTGCGTCGGGAAGGAAACAACAACGGTGGGCGCGGATGGAGTCGAACCATCCACCTCTTTCTTATCAGGAAAGCGTTCTACCGCTGAACCACGCGCCCGTATTTTGAATTTTACCATGTACCTATCAAACTCGAAAAGGAAGTTTTTAAGTACTTCCTCGTCTGACGGGAGACGTCGGACTCGGTCGCACGAATAGGGAAGGAGCATTTGTAATCTACTACAGTTGTCTGTGCAAACACATTAAGGAATTCGAAGCTTCTTAATTTTCCGCCTGATTGGCCGTTTTGGCCGAGTTGTTTCCTCCCGATTCAATCACTTTAACGGCAATGTCCTTAACCTGCCTGGTCGCTTCGTCCAGGGCCCTTCTTAAACCATCAATTTCCTTAATATACTTGGAATTTTCCGAGGACAAGTTGTCTATTCTTAGAGTTAATAATTCCTTCTCCGCCTTAAATTCTTGCTCCCTAATTTTTTTATCTATCCCAAATTGTGCCTCGAGCCGCCTTTTGGTTTCGTCTTCGGTCAACTTAATTAATTTTTCCTTCTCCGCTTCGAACGTTTCGGTCAGTTTTCTTAACTGTCCTAACTCTTGTCTATCTTTTTCAATCTGATCGTGATTTTCTCGAAGTTGTTTCTCCCAAGCAAACTTCTCGTCATCAAATTGATCTTCCGCTACCTTTCTTCTCCTGGATAAATCATAGTCGTACGCTTCCTGATCTCGCTTTCGGGCTATCTCTGTCGATTCATTTCTCGAAGTCACTTCCTTTTGGTGGTCCTGTTGTTCTTTTACCCAGACTTGTTTCATTCCTTCGATCTCTTTTTGTAACCTTTCGAATTCTTGCTGAGTGGCCGATACTTTAGCGATTAAGTCAGTAAAAGAATTTGACAATGCAACGGTTTCTTTAAAAGAAACTTGCTCGTCGGCGGCGACGGCCGTTGAGGTTTTCAGAAGCGTCTTTCGCGTTCGGGTGGGTTTTTTACTTTCCGTAGGCATATTTGGGTCCACGCCCGCATTCTATAAGGCTAAAGTTAACCTTGTCAAGGAAGGGAGCGGCGGCCTTCCGGGCCGGGGATCCTCACCTTGACAATGTCCGAAGATATAATAAAATATTACCGGTATGAAAATAGGAGTCATCACCAAACCAAACGATAAGGGCCAAATAGTTATCCCTAAAGAAATGAGAGACCAGTTGGGCATTAACCCTGACGTTAATTTGAATATGGTTTTGGCAGGAGAGGGGATATACCTCTATCCCATAAGAGCAGTAATAACTCAATCAGAGATAAATAGTTCTTACTTGAGTCTTTTGCAAAAGACTAAAGGCACCTGGGCGAAAGAAGACTGGGAAAGCATATTAAAAACAAAGTCGAAAACTGAGCTTGCAGCCTCTAGAAAAAGAAAAAAATCATGGTAATTTTGGATACCAACATTATCGTTGATCATCTCCGCTTAAGAGAGGGAAATGAAGACTCTCAACTAATAGCCATCGTTAAGAAAAATCCGAAGGAGAGCCTGGCGATATCAATGATCACCGTCCAAGAATTGTACGAAGGAAAAAGCACGAAAGATTCTCAAAAAGAACAGTTTCTTTTAGCAACAATCAGCCCGCTTAAGATTTTGCCCTATACTTTCGAAGTTGCTCAGCTGGCCGGTGGAATTGCTCGGGATTTAAACTGGCCAATCGAACTTGCCGATGCCGCCATCGCCGCGACCGCCGTCCTCAACGGCTGCCAACTGGCCACTTTAAACAAAAAAGATTTTGACGGGATCGAGAAATTAACCTTTAGTAGTTGAATCGGGCCCAGCTGGGGTTTCTAAGTTCTCTTCTTCCTCGGCGGCCAAAACAGGACGGCTACTCTTAAAACTATCGCCGCGATGGCTAACCACCAAACTACCCATCCCAATTGTCTTTTAATCACCAACACTCCATTTACCTGCTCGACGATAAAAAAGTGCAAAATTGCCAAGCCCAAAGCAAGATAACTGGTTGTCTGAACAATCTTCCAAGTCTTAGGGTTTAGGGCAGCCAACGCCTTTTTATTTGAAGTCAGCGTTACCAGAAGTAAAATCCCGATGGCTAAAAGTCCGCTTAAAACACCGCCGTATTTAGGATTGGCAAAATCCACAAATCTTGCCGGGTTGAATTTATAGTAAAAAACGAAAACCAGGCCGACATGCACCAACGCCGCCGCAAAACTTAAAATTCCCCAGGCCTTTCGGTAGACCTTTAGCTTTTCGACGGGAGGCAAGATACCCGACAGGGGACCGACCATTAAAGTTAAAGACAGGAGGCTGATGGCCCAGAGGCCGGTGGTCTTAATCATTTCGCTTGGAGTAATTTGACCGAAGTTATAAAACTGAAAGAAGAGCCAAAAGAGGACGAGGGGAATGCCAAACTCGACGATTCTGTCGACAAGGTTTTTCTCTTTGGAAAAGTGGTAGGGATGACGCGTTTGTTTTTTGGGCATTGAGATTTATATTAAATAACAAGCAGCCTGTCGTCAATTACATGATAAAGCAGGGATGCTTCGTAACTTAAGATTTGAGTTACATGAAGTGTAACGAATCTAGTTTTTACTATAATAGCTGTAGAAATCAGGGCAAGATAAGCATATTGTTAGTATTATATGGAGCGTTTGAGGAAAAACTTCTCCTTGGTAGCAGCAATTTCCATTCCCGTCTTTCTGATTGTTGCAGTGATTATTAGTATTTACTTGCCTTCGCTCTTTTTTAAACCTAAAACTAATTTTCTCTATTTAGTTGATAATCCGGTTTACGATTCAACTTGTTCACAAAATCTATACTCGGTCGTAAACGGAAAACTGATCACTTCCAATGAAGGATCTGCTTATGAATGCAATTTAAGAAATAATAAGGTGGAGTTTTATGTGCATGATATCCGTCAGAATCAAAGCCGGCCGATATCTTTTTATCAAGCCCAAGCTTTTAA
>LCJH01000046.1 GCA_000999595.1 Microgenomates group bacterium GW2011_GWA2_44_7 | reverse complement strand
GTAACTCGAATTACTCATCTGGTGCCGCCGGGGAAGCTACGAGCGTCAAGTCGGCAGGAATAAATGACAAAACGGCTTTTCCTGACTGCGCTCAGGGTCAACTTGAAAAAGGTGGACTTAAAGATGAAGGAACCCATCATTTAGTCCGCGGAGGCGGCCCAAATCAGACCGCGTATTTGATCTCTTCCGTGGTTGATTTAGAAGCATTTTCAGGGAAAATGGTTGAACTGTGTGGTAAGTCAATCGCTTCAAAAAAGGCTCCATGGCTAATGGACGTAGGCTATATAGCCACCATCGAATAATATTACTTTTATCCAAGCCCCTATCAAAACCAAAACTGAATACGAACCTTGATCTCGGGTGAGGCTAGGGATTAAACTATTTCCAATGCTCGTTTCCATAAATGAGGTCACGAAAACATATGGGATGGTAGTCGCCCTCGATCGAGTGTCTTTCACTCTCGATAAAGGCGAATTTGTTTTTTTAACCGGACCGTCAGGATCGGGTAAAACAACCGTAGTCAAGCTACTACTTCGGGAGATTCTACCGACATCGGGGACCATTAAAATCGCAGACTGGAATTTAAATTCACTTAAGTCAAATGAGGTTCCTCTTTTGCGTCGCAAAATTGGAGTAGTTTTCCAGGATTTTAAACTTCTTTCAGATCGAACAGTATTTGAAAATGTCGCCTTGGGATTGGCTGTTCATGGCAAGGTTGACACGGAAGGGCTGAAAAGGATTAGGGAGGTCATTGAACTAGTTGGTTTATCGTCGCGGAGCGATTTATTCCCGGCTCAATTAGCCGGTGGCGAGCTCCAGCGTGTTTGCCTCGCCAGAGCGATCGTTGGTAAGCCCGATATACTTATCGCTGATGAACCGACCGGAAACCTGGATGTGACCACCTCATGGCAGATCGTCAAACTTATCAGAAAGATTCATAAATCGGGAACGACAGTACTGATGGTGACGCACAATGTCGACATCGTGAATTCTTTTTCCGAAAGAGTAATCTTACTAAAAGGGGGTAAACTTATTCGTGATCAAAAACATGGAAAATATGAATTCTAAGTCTGAAGAAAAACAAACAGGGTCATCAACCATAGGGCTGCTGGAAAGGGTAAGAAGAACTCCTTATCAAAGTTTCGTGGCCACCTTAACGGTTGCTTTGACATTATTTGTAATCGGAGCTATCGGAGCCTTTAGCCTTGGCTCAGTTATCGTATTAAATTTTTTTGAGACCCGGCCGCAAGTAGTTGGTTTTTACAAACCTGAAATTGTCCCGACAACCGCCCAGATTGATGGCCTAAAGTCACGATTAATGCAAACAGGCAAAGTTTTAAATATCCAATATATTTCCAAGGAACAAGCTCTGGATATATATAAGGCTCCTTTTAAAGATGATCAGATTTTATTGGAACTTGCTACGGCGAAAATGTTACCGGCTACTATTAAAGTTTCCGCTGTCGACCCTCGGTATTTAGCTGATGTGAGTGAATTATTAAAAAGCGAACAGGGGATTTATTTAGTGGATTTTCAGAAAGATATTGTAAACGCCTTAACCCGTTGGACCGATGCTATCAGACAGGTCGGCATAGGTGTAATTGCTGTGTGCGGACTGATTGCTTTTGTCATGATTTTTGTTGTTGTTAGTTTTAAGTTGGTGTTTAAGAAAGATGAGGTAGAGATAATCAACCTTATCGGAGGAGGAAGGTGGTATATATATAAGCCATTTTTCCAAGAAGCCGTCTTTTATGGCTTCATTGGGGCAATTATAGGCTGGCTCGCCGACGTTCTCGTCCTTCTATATGCCACACCATTTTTGGTATGGTTCTTATCTGGTATACCCATTTTGCCTATCCCTTGGTTCTTCTATGTCGGGTTATTTACAGCCCAGGTTTTTATAGGACTCGGGATTTGCACAGTAGCGACCTGGGTGGCCATAAGACGATATCTGGCCAGATGAGACCATCCCTCATGCGTCTGTTAGCTATTGCCCTCTTTCTGTTATTTTTTGTAACGGGCTATGTCTATGCCCAAGAGCCCCTTTGTCCGAAGGATAATCTCGATGTTTGTAACCAAACGATAAATAAGCTTCAAGTAAAATTGGATCAACTGCGAACTGAAAAGAATACTTTAAGTAACAAAATATCTTACTACAATAGCCAGATACAATTAACGACCCTACAGATCCAACAAACAGAAATTCAGATCGCCTCATTATCAAAACAAATTACCGACCTTGAGAGCCGTCTAACTCGTCTTTCTGAGTTATTTAGGCGCCGAACTGTAGAAGGATATCGCCTAACCGTGGAAATGGAGCCTTTGACTTTGCTGTTAGCTTCAGACAATCTTTCGAATTTTATGACACAACTGGAATATCTGAGAACCATCAGACTAAACGATCGCAAATTAATGTTGCAAGTAGAGGAAACTCGATCCAATTACGACGGCCAAAGAACCCTTGCTCAGCTGTTGGCTCGAAGACTCGAAACGCAGAAGCAAAGTCTTGATCAGTCAAAAAAAGAAAAGGAGTATTTGTTACAGGTTACCGGCAATGAAGAGAAAAGATATCAAGATATGCTCTCAAGGGCACTCGCTGAATACGAGGCGATACAAGCAGTTTTCTCTGGAAAAGGTAAGGAGTCAATCGTGGGAGAAATAAAAGAAGGTCAGCGAATCGCCTCAATTATTTCAAAAGAATCATGCAATTCTGACGGAGCACATTTGCATTTTACAGTGAAGGATTCGCAAAGCAATAACACTCACAACCCATTCGGCTATCTTCGTGGTGGTATTAACTATATTAACTGTTCAGGGTCAAGCTGTGGCTCAAGTGATGGTGATGCTTTCGCCCCAGGCGGGAATTGGTTATGGCCGATTGATGCCCCAATCAAGTTTACTCAAGGCTATGGCAGTACTTGGGCAACAAGAAACGACCCAATCATCAAAAGTCTTTATTCTTTTCACGACGGCATTGATATCATGAGTAATAGTTCCTCAGAAGTAAAAGCGGTAAAAACAGGTGTGTTATATCGCGGAGCGTTTACTGTACGTAGCGGTTGTCAATTACGTTATGTTAAGGTAAAGCACGCAGAGGCCAATATAGAAACATACTATTTTCATGTAAATTACTAATACCGACAAGTTCGATATATGTTGGCGGTTAAGCGGTATGTTAGGTTACTTGTTATTGTTATTTTTATTCTCGATTTTGTCTTGGTCAGTATCGTCAAGGCATTGGCCGTGAATCTAACTATTTTGGAAGCTCCTGAAGTTATCTCGGCTGATTCGTTTATTGTTAAAGTTTTGGTTGAAGGCGCAGAAAAGGGACTTAATTATTTACGTGTTGATTTGTTTAAAGAAGGCACGAATAATTATTTTGGGGATACATTCAACGGAACCGCATGGTATGGAAGATCGAAAGACACAAAACAAGATCCAGAACAGTATTATCAAATAATAATAGGCGACGATCACAAGGCGCAGGCGGAAGTTCGGGCAAGAATTGGTGATCCTTCGTCTTCAGAATATACCGGTGACGGGAAATATAAATTGCGCATACAAAGATTTACAAAGTCAGGAAGTTATGCCTCAAAAAATGAACAAACCCCGGTCGAGGTGTCTATCATGCTGGCCACCCCAACTCCGACTACCGCGCCAACCCCTTCAATTACCCCAACCGTTTCTCCCTCGCCTCGGCCGTCATCGTCGTCAGGCGTGACGAGCCTAACACCCATACCTGTCGTCAACAGTAATCAGTCTCGCAGTAAAACACCCACGCCCACCAGCCCAAGCTTATCCACACCCAATAATTCAAGCCAAAAAACCACAACTCCGACAGCTATAATTGGTATCGCTTCTCAATCAGTTAGCCTTAATTCGCCCTCCGCCGAACCATCAGTTCTCGGAACTGTCGCGACAAACCCCAAATTCACACCTCCACCGTTTTCGCCGGAAAGGAAAACAGACGTTAAACTACCGCTGGCTTTATCTGTAATTGGGGTAATGCTATTATTCTTTGGCTTAAGTCCGATCTGGTGGAAAAAGCGGGCCAAACTTAAACAAAGTTAAGATATTCAATGAAAGAAGAAGTGCTCAGTGCTTCGGCTGCTGAAACTTATCAACTTGGGCGTAAGACCGCGAAGCGGTTACTTTCGCTCAAGCATAAACAGGGGGCAGTTACAGTGGGACTTACAGGACAGCTGGGAAGCGGAAAGACAGTTTTTGTTCAAGGTTTTGCCAGAGGTTTAGAAATTAAAGACCAAATAGTAAGTCCGACTTTTATTTTGATGAGAAATTATACTATCTCCAAGAGTGATCAATTTAAATACTTATACCATGTAGATTTGTATAGGATCAAAGCGAATGATATTAATTCGTTAGGCATCAAAAACCTACTTACTGATAAAAGTGCAATTTTAATTATTGAATGGGCAGACAAAATACGAGACAATCTTCCACCTGATACCATCTGGATATCTTTTTCTCACCGCTCTATCCAGAGCAAAAGACATCGGCCCAAAGCTGATGAATTTCTACGAAGGATAAAATTAGATAACTTAAACGAATAATGCGACTTTATATCGATACCTCCAGCAATTTAAGTACAACCGTGTCATTAGGAAGAAAAACCTTGGAAATTGATACTAAGGAAAGTCATTCCCAAGTAGTTATCCAGAGTATAAACAAACTGTTAGGACATACTCCCAAGAACTTAAGCAAATTATCAGAGGTAAGAGTCAATGTAGGACCAGGATCTTTTACCGGTTTAAGGGTCGGTGTAGCGATTGCTAACACGCTCGGCTTTGTTTTAGGGATAAAGGTAAATGGAAAGAAATTATTAAATAGTCCTCCAATTGAGCCGAAGTACCAATAGTTGGTGATCTCGGGCTTACAGGGACCACCCAAACACCCTTCTTTTGCCAATTCGGGTGTCGTATAATGAAAATAATGTCGCCACTGGAAGTCTTCTTACACTGGTTTACCCCACATCACTCAAACGCTCATAAACCGAAACTGCTACACACAAATTCTTTAGTTGTAATCATCGTCGGTTTAATTGTCATAGAAGGTTTCTTAAATATAACACCTCGAGTTATCCCGCAAATACTTGGATTTGCTGCCAGCATCCCACCGGAAAAAGTAATTGAATTGACCAACAAAGAACGTCTTCACCATGGACTCAGTCCTTTAAATAATAGTAATTCCTTAAATCAGGCAGCATTGGCAAAGGCAGGCAATATGTTCGCCAAGGACTACTGGGCCCATAATGCACCCGATGGCACACAACCGTGGGCATTTATTAAAAGTAGTGGTTATCAATATATTCGTGCGGGTGAGAATTTAGCAAGAGATTTTACCGATCCTTTAGCCGTTGTCGATGCTTGGATGAATTCTCCCAGCCACAAAGATAACCTTCTAAACCCTGATTATGAAGATATTGGCGTTGCGGTTGTTGATGGAACATTGGGTGGGGTTCAGACCACACTCGTAGTCCAAATGTTTGGGCGCAGAACCGGCGCTCGCCCTCAGACTACCCAAACAGCCTCAAAAACCGAGCAGCAATCTATCCCCATCGTAATTGCCTCTCCGTCACCTTCTCCGTCGTTCTCGCCAACGCTGCTTGTCGCCAATGTCCAGGTGAGCAAAAAATCTCCCGAAGAACCAAGCCAGGTGTCAGGACCAAAACCATTATTTAATTCGTTTGCCGTTTCCCGATCTCTCACTTCCACCATTCTAACGATATTAATAGTCGCTTTATCACTAGACGTCATTCTTGTTTGGAAGAGAAGAATTATTCGATTATCCGGTCGGTCTTGGGCCCATCTAACTTTTTTATTAGCGATGTTTATTGTCCTGCTAATTGCGCGGGTAGGAGATATTCTATAATTACAAATTATGTTTGCTGAATCAAAAATCACTTTAATTATTCATTATCTAGCCCTATTTATTATTTTAGTAGCCGGGGTATATGGGTCATTTTGGTTTTCGGGACAGAAAGAAGCGCAACTGGTGATTATCTGGTTTATGGGCATAGGTTATTTTATCTGGGGAACGATACACCACCTGCTTCACAACGACCTTCACCTTAAAGTGCTTCTTGAGTATTTCTTAATTGCCGCCATTGGCATTCTTCCTGTCTCGGCCTTACTACTTCAAAGATAAGCAAAGCTAGAAGTAAAAAAAATCGGTGAACCTATATTTTGGCGATCAGATCTAAGAGCTGCTCGGAATTGGACGCAATTGCATCCGGGAAAGCTTTTTCAAGCAGTTGCCTATCAGAATAGCCCCAGTCAACGGCTATCGATTTTACCCCGGCCTTTTTAGCCGCGCGAACGTCTCGTGGTTCATCACCGATATAGACAACACATTCTTTCCGTAAATTTTCTTTATTTACGAGATCATTTATGCCTTTCTCCTTGTTAAACATCAGGAAATTGCCGTGAACTGCAACGAAGTAATTGTGCAAATGATGAATCCTAAGGAAATCAAGAACATTGTTAGGAGAGTTCCACGTTAATATCGACAAAGCATTAGTTCTTGCCATCGAGGTCATTATTGGGTAAATGTGCTCATGGATACTGATTCTTGCGAGGTTTTTTCTGATTGATGATCGAATCTGTAGAAAGAGGATCAGTTCCTGTATCCGGTTAGTACCATAGTTATGAAAAACAACCTCAAGATCGTGAGCCCTTATAAAGTCTTTGGTTAATGGTTTTTTTCGCCAATACCGAAGAAATTGGTTTACCGTTTGCAAAGCTACTCCAAGGCTATCAGCGATTACTCCATCAAAATCAAAAATTACAGCGTTGATCATAACAAGTCGGGACGATTTTTTTTGGTTTTAACCATTGACTGTTTTTTTCGCCATTTTTCTATTTCACCATGGTGACCGGAGACTAGCACTTTAGGGACCCTCATATTTTTATAGGTTTCGGGGCGGGTATACTGTGGATATTCTAATAAATTATTATTAAATGATTCTTCTCGGGTCGATTCCTCCTTATTTAACACTCCTGGCATTAACCGGACCACACTATCGACAATCACCATTGTCGGTAACTCCCCCCCAGTGAGAATATAATCGCCTATCGAAATTATCT
>LCJH01000045.1 GCA_000999595.1 Microgenomates group bacterium GW2011_GWA2_44_7 | reverse complement strand
ACCAAACAGCCAAAGATTTTGCCACTTACTTAAATGGCACTAAATTCAGATATACCCTCCTGGGTTTTAGTCCGATTTAGGGATGTGAGGTATATAGATACTTTTTAGTCTAAGAGACAAAGGTCTATATATTGGCTTTACAAAAAATCTTAAAGACAGACTATCTCGGCACGCTAGAGGTGAAGTTAGATCTACTTTCAACAGAAGACCACTAAAATTAATCCACTATGAATATTTCATTAACGAAGAAGATGCAAAAGCTCGGGAAGTTTTTCTAAAAAGTGGTTTTGGAAGAGATAATATGAAAAAGGCCTTACAAAGGACGTTGTCTGAATTCCAAAAGTGACAGAAGTCACCAGAAAGTTAAAATTATGGACAATCAAACATTCGAACAAATAAAAAAGGCGACCCGAGAGGTTGAAATAGCGCTTGTTAATGGAGATTATATATCTGTGGATTCTAGTGCTCGCAAGAGTCGACTAACCGGTGAAGAAATAAAAAACGCAATTGATAAATATGGAGGAAAATTGAGTTTGTCTCCAGAATCAACATACAACAATATTTATACGATCGAAATTGAAAATTCAAACCCTAAAGCTTGGGCGGTTGATTTAGACCTTTGGACGAATGGCAAGCTAAGCGATTTAACTGCACAATTAACAGTGGTTGCAGAAGAACGAGGCTTTATCGGATTAATTGACGATATCCACGTTCTTTAGTAATAGGTTAAGAAACTCTTTACACTTAAGCGATCTTTAAGAAGATCTAGATGTAAGATTAACTCTGGAGTGATATCGTTTGATAGGTCCGCTTCGACTCGATTGTCGAATCGAGGCGATCCCGCTTCGACCGCGAATCGAGGCGAGTTCGAGCGAAGTACGGTCACCAGCTCCGCATCGGACTGAAATTAAGGATAGAGGCCTTAGACCGTTAAACCAATCAAATTCTGGGTTCGAGCCAAACAAAGTTGAGAAATTAGTGTAAGCGTGACTAGAGATGAAATTTGAACCAATTTTCTGTATATTTTAACTATGGAGAAAAAATTATTTAAACTTCTTCTCATTATTACACTACTATTGGTAACGATCTTTGGGCTTTTGTTCATCAAAGACAGATATCTCACGAAAGGAGTTAAGGTCTCAGTTCAACCAGATTATTCTCCAGGTCGCACTATACAGGAAGTTGGGCAGAACGTATCTGTCAACTTCAGTCAGTGTACATCAGACGTTAGAAGAATCGACGTTGCCTTTGGTTCAACGACAATAGAAATACAAGGGAAAGAAGGGGTCAATTGTAAATTAAATTATGGTGGAGAGGTGGAGAATCCGAACTGGGATGGTAAGCTTCAAAATAAATGTAGGATTCCTGCTAATTTGGGAACTTTAACTTTTGCTAAATCTGGATACGGAGTTGATTTATCAGCTATTCAACGATACTGCACAAATTAAAAGAGTATAAAGAAACTTTTTATTTGTAGATGATTTTTTAGTATTTTGAGTTGCAAGGTTAATTCAGGAGTGATTGAATCGTATAGGTTCGAGCGAAATACGGTCACCAGCTCCAATCAAGACTTATCTACAGAAAATGATATTTAATAACAATAATGTATAACCACGCACCTCAAGAATATAAATGTCCAATTTGCCTTGCTATTGAAGGAATTGAGAGCGAAGACACGATGATGAAACAAGATGATATCTTCTACCGTGATGATTTAGTAATGGCAGTTATCAATTCTAAATTTGTTGGAAACAATCCAGGGCATGCAATAGTTGTACCATTAAAACATTATGAGAACTTATATGAACTTCCTGAAAAAGAAGCAAATCAAATAATGAAAGTCGCCAAAGAAGTCGCAATTGCGATGAAGGAAGTAAGAAAAAGCGATGGAGTGATGATACAACAAAATAATGAGCCTGCAAGCGGGCAACACGCCTTCCACTATCATATGCATATCTTCCCAAGATTTGAGGAGGATCATTTCGGAGAAAACCGGTCTAACGTTAGAGTTGCCAATCCCAAAGAAAGAGAACCATTTTCTTCAGCAATGAAAGAATACTTTTCTAAACGTAAGGTCTAAATAAGTTTTAAGAACCTCTAACGAGAAGCACAAGTCAAAATGATACGCTTTGATAAACTCGGCCAGGTACGCCTTCCAGCCTCATCCTATAACGAGCCAGAAGGGAAAATGTAGGCAGAAAATGCTCCATCTTGGAATTGGACTTTCGGTGTAAACTTTGTAGAAAGCCTTCTGTCTTCTGCAATTACAACCCCATACGTCGGCTTACTGGGAGCTGGTTTTATACCATAAATCCAGCCAAAACTCTCGTCAGCCTCACTGGTTGTCGGTAGTTTCCCATAGGATTGGAATAAATAACGCCAACCGCCATAAGGACTGTAAATTCGCGGATCATTTCCGACAATTTTTAGGTCGAAATTACTGTTATCGAGTGCCTGCATCGTTTTATTTATCAAGTTTCTTCGTGCCGTCAGGCCGTATTTCGCCTGGTTAGACGTCAGTACGGTTCCGGTGTTAACAAACAAAAAGAGGAAGGTAATTAACACCCCAAGTCCTGTTGGAAGTCGACTTACAAAGATACCAATAACTACCGCCTCAAGACCGATAAAGCCTAAAAGAAAATGTTCCAATACCTCACCAGGGTAGAAAACATAGGCAACAAAATATATACCCATAGCGAGGGCAATCAGTCTGACTAACGGCTTATTTAAATATTTGTAAAAGACCGAAAGCAGAATCAAAAGTGATAATAAATTCAAAATGGGTGAGGCTATCGTTGCCAAATTTACATGAGCCCCCAGATATTGTTCTTCTTGCAGATTGCTGTACCAATTTAGAACCCACACTTTGCCAAGAACGTTCCACAGTGATTGTAAATGCTGCCAAAACAACATGTAGAGAGGGGTGTGACTCAGTCCACCTATGTTTAAAATGAATTTAAATGGAGCCAAAATATTGTCGAAGTTGTGAACGAAATCAAAGACAAGAAGGGGTGACGTGATACCCAAAAAGACCATTACCATAGCAACTATCGTCACGGGTTTAAGATTTTTGCGGATAGACAAAAGTTGCCAAGCCAGAATTGGCCAAAATATCCAGAGAGATAAATGTACATGGTAGGAAAGAGCCATTAGCCCAATGGCCAGAATCATCCACTTTGGGTTTGTTTTTGCTTTGAGCAAGCTAAATACTAACCACACGGTTAGAATTGGAATTGGCAAGGGGTTCCAAAATCGCCGGTCAAAGTAGTTAATATAAGCTGAGCCACCGTACATTATCGCTGCAAAAACTCCGGCTCTTTTGCCGAGGAATGTTTTGACAACGAAGAAAATGCTAACCAGTGTTGCTACGCCGACGAGTGGAGAGAAATAAGCTAAAATAACCGGATCACCACCCGAGAGTTTAAAAAGTAAAGCATTGAGGTAGACAAACCCAGGACCAAGGTAATATTTCAGACCTGAAGCACCGACTCCGATCCATATAAAATGGAAATCAACAACTTGCATCCAGGCTAACCAAGCCTGATATTCTTCATCGAAGTTAAAACTAAAAAAGTCTACAGCTCTGTAAAACCTAATAAAAAGAATGTAAGTAAATAACAGGGAAATCAGTAAAAGCAATAACTTTGGCCCCACTTTGCGCATCTTAAAAGTAAAGAATTAACTCTTTCATACAAAATAATGATAGCTGGCCTGATGGGTTCGTTTATGCTGTCAGGATCGACCAAAGGCTTCCGGAATGAGGCTTAAGATGAAGCGAACCGTGCGCTGGATGAAAGATAGGAGCCGGATGACTAACCATCCCCAGATAACGGGAATTGTTTTAATAACCTTCCGGCTGAATCTTTCTTTCCAAGTTTCCTGGCGAAGGTTTTGGTAGGCATCCATGCCTTTATTATATTATTTTGTTGCCGGAGTCGAAATGATGATATTATTCTATAGGTAGAGACGAGGGAACCTAATTAACTTTGCGTCAGCCGTTGTTTAAGATTTACTTGTGAAGGTGAAGTGGCAAAAGGTTGATTTGAAGACAATCGTTGGGCAGTCGACAGGTAATCAAACGGCTCGATTTAAAAGGGGGAAGCAGAAAATTTTCTTGTAAGCCCAAATTGCTCACTTAGTGAGGAGAATGAATACCAAAGTTTCAAGCTTAAGCGCAGACACCCTACTGAGAGTCCGAATAAGGCTGACGTGCGAAGTCTGTGGCTGGTCGGAAACGTCTCCAGAATGTAGAATACTATTAGAACTGGACCACGTTGGCGGCAATAGACACAATAATAGCCTTTTTTATAATGGTTCTCTGTGCGAATTGCTGTAGCTTGCAGTCAACACAGGAGTCGCAACAAAGCAAAAAAGGGCCAGTGGTGAAATCGGCATACGCGCGACACTTAAAATGTCGTCCTGACAACAGGGTGGGGGTTCGAGTCCCCCCTGGCCCACTGAAAAACTATTTCGATAATTTTTAGTGTAAACACATTTTCGGGGATTAGCGCACTTGGTAGTGCGCGCGGTTTGCACTTAAAAACCCGGAGACTAGTTCATCGGTAGAACGCTCGGTTTGCACTCTAAAAATCTTGCGGGGAATAGTTCAGCAGTAGAACGCTCGGTTTGGGACCGAGAGGTGGCAGGTGCGACTCCTGTTTCCCCGACAGATTTTTGAGTGTAAAGGCTTGCACTGAAAAATTTGGACACAAATTTTTAAGTGACCGAGAGGTGCAGGGTTCAATTCCCTGGTCTCCGACATATTTAACAAACCCGAATGAGAAGAAGAGGCATAAAGCTTTTTATTTTATCGGTCTTGTTTTTGATACTAACGGGGTGCTCAAAAGTGGGAAGGGAGACCTCTGTCGTTAGGGTTGGCCAGAAAGTGATTGAAGTGGAAGTTGCAAGGACACAGCAGGAACATGAGAGAGGCTTATCAAAAAGAATGAAATTACCCCCAGAAAATGGCATGTTTTTTGTATTTACGGACAGAGGTCAATACTCGTTTTGGATGAAGGACATGATGTTCCCCCTCGATTTTATTTGGATTGATGGTGACAAGGTGGTTGAAATCACCCAAGACGTACCTTTCCCGGAAACTGGAAAAAATATAACTACAGTTACACCTGCGATGCCAATAGATAAGGTTATTGAAGTAAACGGGGGATTTATAAATTCAGCGAATATTCACATAGGAGACAAGTTTGAAGTCTTAAACTAAAAACTTTAAAATAACTCATTGCCGCGGGATTAGTTGAGCGGCTCAACGACACCCTTCCAAGGTGTAGAGACGGGTTCGACTCCCGTATCCCGCTCAAAATTGTTTTGACAATTTTGAGCGAGGCTCGCCCGAAGGGCGGCCCGCTCCTAATAAAAATGTTTACTGTTTATGTTTTACAGAGTTTAAAAGATTTTAAAACTTATGTAGGTAGTACTGATAATTTTGAGAGACGATTTGAACAACACAATTCAGGAAGGTCTAAATCAACAAAGAATCGGTCACCATTCAAATTATTGTTTAAGGAGGAATTTCAAAATAGTGCGGAAGCCAAGAAGCGAGAGATTTGGTGGAAAAGTGGGGCAGGAAGAAGAAAGCTAAAAGAATATTTTGAACAACTCCAGAAGTAACAGAAATGGATAGAAAATTGCATAAAAGTACAATAACAACCATTTCTCAGAACTAATTAACTTTTATGGCAATACCTGAATTTTTGTACCGAGGTACACCGCGAAGAGATGTAGATCGATTTACTCCAAAGGAGGAAGTTGGAGGAAGATTAGTTGTCTCCGCTAGTCCAGATAGAACTACCGCTATTAAATTCGTGGTGCCTATTGAGGGTCTAAAAGTTAAGATTGGTACTCTTGGAGATACTCATTACTATATATGTGCTGATGAAGAGAAGTTTAAAGAAAAGGATACAGGGGGCTCAATCTATTTACTTCCTCCAAATGGTTTTGATCCAGCACCCGAAGTTGGGGCAAATGTTTGGGTAAATCCAAATTCGGTTATACCGATAGGAAAAGAGGAAATACCTTCAGCCTTCGAAGCTATGGTCAAAGCTGGAGTTAAAGATTACTTTGTTTCAGAAGAAATCTTCGAAAGATTTAGGAATTTCCCAGAAAACAGATTAGAAATTTTAAAGCCTTTGATTCCAGAAAACAACAAACAAGAAGGCCAATAACTCTGAACAGTTACTTTATTTTCTCAAGATAGTTTTTGAGAACATTTAGCTGAAAAATTAGATCAACTATAACGTAATATCGAAGACCAACCTTATACGGCATGAGGATTTTGAAGTTACTGTATGATTTCGTCGTCATGATCAAACAGGCCCGAGCCAATTACGGTATCCCGCTCAGAAATTAAGAAAATTAAGCAGGTCTACTCAAATAATTGCTGAAATAAAGAATAGATCTATTCTTTGGATACTACTTTCGCGGCAATATATCCATCAAGTCCCATAATCTGTGTAACTACTTTTGCTCCTGGCTGTGAATCAATATCGCTCGTTGGTAAATTAAAGTCGTTGCCGACAAAAAGGGTCTTTTGCAGGTTACGATCCTCTGGCCAATATATCTTTCTGAATTTGAATTTACCAAAATCATAGTGCTTCCTAGGATTCCCGATTTTCTTTAGATCCAGCTGCTTTAGATATTCATTTGGTGGGTACTGGCTATATAACAGATAAAAGATATATGGCTGCGCATGGGGTGTTTCAATAATTACTTGGTCATATTTTTGAGAAAATTGGTAAATGATAGGTACCGTTTCACGAAAACCTGGCTGCCATTGCCCGGAGTCTCTCAGGGGTAAGTAAACGAGAGTTGAATCAAGAATATAAACCGCCCAGGAAATGTAGATGAAGGCAAGTAAAGAAATTAACCCACCGCTTAGTAGTATTTTTAAGTAACGGCTTTCCTGACAGAGATAAAGGACTGTACGAATAATCTTTTCCAGCCCGATTCCAATGGCGATGGAAAATACCAGTAGAAGAGTGAGGGATTAGTAATCCGGTCAACCAACCGACAAATTCAAAAGAGTTAAACAGTGAGTTTCCCGCCAGCGCATTTTCCGGAGGTTCTTTTAAAAATAGATTTGTCGGAGAGAAATATGAAAGGTAGCGTCCAAAAAAGGCTTGAAGAAAATAGTAAGTGTCATTGTGAATAAGATGGGATATTATCGGCGGAAGGAGGTGATTATTCCTTAGACCTTTTGTCTCAGCTTGCCACATAATAAAGATATTGGTTGATCCAGCTCGGGCGAAAGCCTGCCCGGAAAAAGCAAAAAAAATAAAGGGGATGACTAAACCAACCAACACCAGAATCGTCGAAGCAAGAATCTTCTTGGGATAGGTAAGAATTAAACGGCGGTTGAAGAGAAAGAGAATACCTAAGAACAACGGAACAATGAGTTTGTTCGAGTGGTATGTATATAGTGAAAGTAAGAAACTAAACATGGAAATTGGTAAGAGATAATTCTTTTTCTTTGAGTAGATGAACATAAGCCAACCAACAATAAAGAAAAAAAGAGCCGTTGTCGCTTCATGAAATGTTCTTGAGTAATGTACGGCCCACGGTTCGATGGAAAGTGCAAAAGAGCTGCTTAAACCTGCCAGCCCACTTTCGGTAATCTTAAATACCAAAAGGAAGATAATAGCTATATTAATAATTCCTAGAATAACCGAAGGGAACCTGACACCAAACTCGTTTAAACCAAAAATCCGAATGGAAGGAATCATGAAATAGATAGGAATTGCTGACTTGTAATCATCAAATGAACGGGTAAAAATCGGAAAGAATTCTCCATATTCATCTCTTCCTGTCTCGGAGATAGAGTAAGCGTTATAGCCCAGCGCCGCCTCGTCCCAATTAAGTGAAGGGGGTGAATCTGAAAGACCAATTAACCGCAGTGCCGTCCCACCTAACACGGCGATCACTAACAGCAAAACGCTTATGTTGTTTTTCATAGTTTGTTAAACACGGTCCTTACAAACCAGAGTTCATCTCCTAAGCGCTTATCGCCACTCTTGACTGAACCAATCTTCTTATAAATTTCACCGTCCACAACTGTCGAGACTTGCCCATAAGAACCGGCTTCCCTTGAAAATTCCCCCGCTAGTCCTATCCATATTTGGTCAGGTTTCCTATCCGATTCATAGTATTTAAAAGACCTGAAATATAAGTTAGCAATCGAGTTAATTCTTTGGACTCCAGGAGAAATTTCCTTGATATCCTTGCTTGTCTCAAGAAAGTCAGACGGATTGACTTTAAGGTAGTAAAGGTAATAAAAAGCAGGCTCACCAAACCGATCAGTTACTGTAATTTTTTGGGTTGTTATCTCCTTATCTGAAAGAGTCTTCCAGATTTGGAACTGACGTAAATCCTGCTCAGGGATCCAAGTATCCCAGTGAAAAAGAAAGATGTCTAAGGAAGATAGCGTGCTTGCAATCATTAAAAAAAAGAAGACTGTGCTAATGGTTAGTTTCATAAGCTTGTGATTTTGGACTTTAATGAAGGTATAAATAGCCAATGCGCAAGAGAGTGCTATCGTCGGGAGCGTAAAAATCAAATAGCGATCCCCAAAAAAAAGTGGAGGTAAAAATAACGCAAAAAAGAATGTTCGATAGGGGTTTTTGATCTTGCTTATAGCTAGCAACAGTCCGAAAATAATTAACGGATACTGCCAAAGGAATATCTTTGGAAACAGATCCGATAGATTATTGTCTCTTGAAACAGTCGATTGTGCCATAAGCCCAGACGAAAGTTTATCCAAATCCAAAGTCGTTAGAAGAAACTTAATAGTGTTATCCAAAGTATAGTGAGGCTTGTTAAAAGCCAACCGACTAAAATTAACCCCTTGGATTATAAGAGGAGTTTTTCTCACCTGACCATAAGACATTCTTTCCTGGAGAAGATAATCATATGATTTTGGCAAAACATAATTTAGCAGAGATTGTTTGAACAGATAAGAAGTAAAGCGTGGATTTGTTAAGGGTAATATTAGAAAAACCAAGGTGCCGATTGAGAAGAAAGCAATTTTCAAATACGTTCTATTTTTAACATCTATAAAGTTCAGGTAGAAGAGAACCAGCACTATTGGGAACGAATGAAAATCAGCCAGAAGCGAAAACACACCCATTAAAAAAGAAAGTTTAATAAATTTTTTTGAAAATAAGTAAAAACTTGTGATAGTTAACGGTAAGGATAAAAGGGCGCCTTGGGCCGAGATAATCGACCAATATGAAATCGGCGTCAGCAAAAAAAATAAAAGACAAAGAAGAGTTAATTTGCGATTTCTTAGTAAGACACTTGTAAGTTTCTTAAAGACAATAACAAGAATAATGAAAAGAAAAGAGAGGGGAAGCCTCGAGGAAAAAGTCTCCAATCCCCATATAGCGATAGGTATTGTTTTTAAATATATTAGTAAAGTTGATAAATAATCGTTGTCTGTCGGAAAGAGTAAAGGAAAATAAGTACTGTTTGTATCTTTTCCGGTTGCCAATAGGGAATAGGCGGAATAACCCATCTTTGCTTCTTGTAGCGAAACCGGCTTGATTAAAAAAACCGCCGAGAAAGAAAGAAAGATAATTAATAAAATAAACGCAAGGGAGACAATCCTATTCACTTTACATACATATAGTATCATGCGATAGTCTCCCGTCTGGCTTGTGTGTTTGTTCGAGTTTCAGTATTACAGAGTGTAAAATACTATAGTAACTCAAAAGTAAGCCCGTCCAGTTTGCCCTCGTAGCTCAATGGATAGAGCAACTCCCCTCTAAGGAGTAGGTTGCGTGTTCGACTCACGCCGGGGGCGCTCCACAATGTAAAATTTAAATGGTGGTGTGTGCCGAACGGCTAGGCGCCGCCCTGTGGAGGCGGTTTAAGCGGGTTCGACTCCCGTACACCACCCCAAAGTATGCAACTAATAATCGAAGAGTTGCTAAAAAGTAGCGGATCAACCATACGGTAAAATTGAGACAATCACAAAGAATGACTAAATCGATCCGATAACCAGCAGTTTACAGAGTGCGTATGGTCGGCCAGAAGAAACGGCCAGAATTCGTTAAGGGGTTAAACACATGGCTAGATACACAGTTTCTTGGCATAAATTATCCAGAGAAAAGCTGCCGATGACAACACTTTTGTTAGTTCTCATCAGCGCGGTAATAGTTGTGATCTTCAGAGAGAATCAAAGCGCCGACAATAGCACGGAAGTAAAAGTTTTCTCAAAATTAAAAGAGATTAATCCCGGCCAAAACTTTAGGCTTATTACGCAAGATAAAAAAACGCCAACAACCGAGCAACCCCAAATCAGTTTTTGTCTCAGGGTTCCGATAATTTTGTATCATCATATCCAGCCAATGAAAGCAGCTCAGGAGAAAAACGAGACGACCCTAACCGTGGACGTAAAGAACTTCGAAAGCCAGGTTGCCTACCTAGTCTCCTCGGGCTACAAAACCATTCCAGTTGAGCAGCTTGCACAGGCCCTTATTAAACGCCAAAAACTTCCTTCCAAAACCGCCATAATCACCATTGACGACGGCTATCGTGACATTTATACCTATGCATACCCCATTGCTAAAAAATATAATGTTATTCTCAATTTGATGATCCCTACTGGCCTGATTGGGAGAGAAGGTTTTTTATCGTGGCATCAACTTCAAGAGATGGTCAATTCGGGATTGGTTTTCGCCTATAACCATACATGGTCTCATGCTTCGCTGGGATCACTTTCCAGGAAAAGGGCTGAAGCAGAAATACTATTAGCCAAACAACAACTGACCTCCAAGCTCGGAAGAGATGTAAATATCTTCGCCTATCCTTACGGATCAAAAAGCGACGTCGTTCTAGATATCCTTCAATCTAACGGATTTATTGCCGGCCTCACTACTTCTCACGGATTTAATCAATGTGATACAGCTATTTACACTTTACACAGAAATCACATCGGAAACGCTCCATTGTCCTCATACGGACTTTAAACCATAAATAAGTCCCTCATGCGCTATAATCCCTTAAGAAATTATGGAGCAATTAAATATACCAACTAAAGCATTAATTTCTGCTTTTAAACAAGCTAAGGAGTCTGACTCCAAAAAAAAAGGCAACGGAAATGGTTACCGCATAAGTAGAGCTGTCTCGGCGGTAGCTTTTTGGTATGAGAAACTCAGAACAGCGATGGAATATCGGGAGGAATATTTACTGAGAAGAAGTGCGATTCAGAGAATATTAGCTAGAAAATTAATAGGTTCCCACGCTACCCAAGAGTTATTTGAAAGCTTACTCAAAGAACTCATATGGGCACGGTATTTAACAACAGAAAATATTGATGATGCGACTCGAGCTAAAGCTTTGCATGTACTTTCTCTTTACATACCAGTTATTACTAAAACCGAGGACGCAACGCATAAAAATTGGCTTATTTCAATTCTCGCCTCAGAGCTGGAGAGGATACTGGCGGAGTCGTTTTGGTTGAGGCAGGAAGCTCTGGCAAATTATGCATATTTTTTCTTTAGTCGACAGCTTGAGGTGGTCGAGGATGAAAATCTTCCCACAGTAACTAATTTAGAAAATACAGGCGAAGATTTACGTAGCGAAATAGAAAGAGATTTATCTAACCAAGTTTCCGAGAAACTACAAAGATTTGTTGAAAAAAATCTACCACCGTTTTTGGTACTGCGTGATTTGTTTGAGGAAAACCAAGACGAAATTGAAAAAGTGCTCTCAGATTCCCATGGCCTGGAGGAGAGCGTAAACAATATTTGCGAAAAAAAATACATGATGATTCACCAGCGTGTACGAACAGCCATTATTCGATCTATTATTTATGTGTTCCTAACAAAAATGGTATTTGTTCTTATCTTAGAAATACCGGTGGACCGATGGTTTTATGGAGGAATTTCGTACATACCATTATTTATAAACTCGATTTTGCCTCCAAGCTTAATGTTTGTTTTATCAAAGTCAGTTCAAATACCAGACAAATCGAATACCGAAAAAATCCTTACCCTGCTTAAAAAAATAGCTATTGATCCCCCTGAGTCTCTACCGAGAATACTAGTCAGCACCGGGCACAGTTCACGCAGACCCCTGCTGACAGTGGTGTTTAGCATTTTATATGGTTTAGCTTTCCTGGTTTCATTTGGCTTGATCTATTATTTGCTGAGTTTGCTCGGCTTTAACATTGTCAGCAAGGCTGTTTTTATATTTTTCATCTCGGTTGTAACTTTTTTTTCTTATCGAATACGAAGAGTTGCTCATCAGTACCTATTCGAAGAGCGAGAGGGTATATTTTCCCCGGTAACCGATTTCTTCATGGTTCCTATTTTACGAGTCGGAAGAATTCTTTCCAACGGACTTGCCAGAGTCAACCTCATCCTCTTTATTATTGATATTGCCATCGAAATGCCCTTCAAGGTTATTTTCGACCTCACCGACGAGTGGTCCTCCTATATAAGATCAAAAAAAGAAGAAATTGTGTAAGGTTGCCTCGATTGATGGGTAAGTAGGCAGGTTAATGATAAAATTACGAATAAGTTCATTCTGCGCTCGTAGCTCAACGGATTAGAGCATCTGTCTTCGGAACAGAGGGTTGGGGGTTCGATTCCCTCCGGGCGCGCTGATAAAATTGATCGCAATTTTATCAGCGTAAACGCTGTCAAAGTAAAGTCTGAATAAATTACTATCAAATTTTTCAGGGTCGCTAGCTCAATTGGCAGAGCAACTCCCTCTTAAGGAGTAGGTTCAGGGTTCGATTCCCTGGCGACTCACTCAAAATTGTTGCGTTTGGTTGTCTAACTCCTAATTCTCCGTAATTTGACTTATATCTTGTCGTTATGACAATATAGCTCATACGCATGTGGAAGAGACGACTTGTCGCTAGCTTACCGAGGAAAAGTAAGTGGTTAATTTTATTCACCGCTTTTACTGTTTACTTCTTTATTTCCGGAGATATTTCGTTAAGAAGCCAAATCGATGTTCCTACTTATCCTGAGACAAAATCAACCGTAGTCAATGTTCCAATCTTATCCAATTCTGGGGGTGTAAAGAGTATTTATGGTAAACCAGTCGAAGCTGACGCCAGACCAATTTATATCAGAAAGTACCTAGGGTTGTGGAAATCTCCCCTCGTCCCATTCGCCAATCTAATTGTTGAGGAGTCTGACAAGCATGGAGTCGATCCCCACCTGGTAGTCGCCATTGCCCAAAAAGAGTCCGGCTTAGGAAGAGCTGGGTATAAAGATTGCTTTAACGCTTGGGGATGGGCACAAACAAAGAAGTATACCCGCTGTTTCGATTCCTGGGAGGATGGAATAAAAAAATTTATCAGTGAATTTTCACAAAACTATATCAAAAAAGGTCTATTAACACCGGAAGAAATCATGGCTAAATACAATCCTATTTCTCCAAACGGAGCTTGGGCAGTTGGCGTGGCTCGCTATCTGAATGACTTAGAAGAATTTTCCTCCTGATATTCTTTATAATATGAAGCCTGCGTATTATGACCGATATGACTATCGTGCCTTTTGGGAAGGGAGAGACTATGAATGGCAATCTGACAAAACTGCCCTGGAGAGTCTAATAGGACTGATAAACAATTCAAAAGACAGATTGATAGACGTCGGCTGCGGCTTTGGGAGGAATGTACCCTCTTATGTACAGAAATGGAAAAATGCTGTTCTGCTTGACCCTTCTGATAAGCTACTCAGTCAAGCTAAAGTTGAAAACAAGAAACATTCCAATCTTCATTATGTTCGCGGCTTTGCTGAAAAACTCCCCTTTGATAATTCATCATTTGATACCGTATTGTGCATTCGAGTTTTTCATCATTTACTCCACCCGGAACAAGTTATAAGAGAATATTATCGTGTATTAAAACCCGGTGGGCACCTAATCCTCGAAATTGCCAATAAAAGACATGCGAAAGCCATCATCACCGCGCTTTTGACCGGAAATGTTCACAAGATTCTCGACGATTCAATTTGTGACCGAAGGAGCAATCTAAACAAGAATAAAGGCTCTATCACCTTTGTTAATCACCACCCTGAGCATATCACCAAAATTCTGAAGGACAACCACTTATTAGTTGAGAGAACTCTCTCCGCCTCAAACCTACGAGGTTTGCCCTTTTTAGATGCCATACCCCTACATATTGTCATAGAAATTGAAAAGCGGCTGCAGTATTTCCTGGGTAAGTTCTGGTTCGGACCGAGTATTTATTTTCTTGCAAAAAAGACCTAAAGTCGTCAGAAAACAGCTATCTTATCCACAGTTTGACAAATCCTATAACACGTGATATTATCTCACCAGATCCTGCAGCTTATTGGCCGAAAGCCGGTGAGCTTCGGGATTTTTTAGTGGTTTGTAAGTAAAATACTTAAAATCCGGAACTGGCCGTGAGATAATCAAGGAAATTGATGGAGCTGAATCAGCCGAAGTGGCGGAACTGGCAGACGCGCAGGGCTTAGGACCCTGTAAGCCTTAAAAACTTGTGGAGGTTCGAGTCCTCTCTTCGGCACAAACAAAGAACTGCTTTCTCAGTAGACAACTACAATGCGTGAATTACCAATAGTGACCAGATTGCCGTTAAGACCTCTTATTTGCACCCTGATGGTCAGATTACCGCTAAAAGGATTGAGTTGGCCGGACTGAACTTGTGAAAGGGAGGTAGATGGTGTGGTTATATCACTTCCGGTGACCCCGATGCCGTGTGTAGCATCGTAGAGGCGCGCGTACGCGATCCTATCAGTCGAATCAGTGCTAAGATTTGTTTGAAAATAGTAGGATTTTGCTCCGGGGTAGTTACCTTTGTTGAATGTAAATTCAGACCCGGGAATGGTGTACCAATCATTGTAAACCTGTGTTGATCCACTAGTCTGAATGGAGATTGACGATTCTTTTTGCGAAGGAGCAACCGCAGACTTACTTTTATTAATAAGGTTAACACAGGCGACAGGACAAATATTACCGGTAATTGGCGCTGGTGTAACAGACGGTGAGGGCAGTGGCGCAGCGGTAGGACTAGAAACAACAAGTAGAGGCGGGGAAACCACCATCGTCGGATTGACAATATTAGGTAGATTTATCTGTGCTGCTCCGGGTTCTGGTTGGACTTTTGAATTTAAAACCAAAGATTTGTTTTGGATCAGAAAAAAATCAACAATAACAATGTTCGCCCCAAAAATGAATAAAATAAGTATCAAAATAAAGCGAGGGATATATGAATTTTCCATGGATACCTTCTAGTATCAAAGTATCATTGCTCAAATAAAGTTGCAAGAAACTTGTATTCGTCTTTTCTTCGGTTTATGATTATATCTGTATGGATACCCGACCACTTGCCGACAAATTAAGACCTACCAACCTTGATGAATTTGTCGGACAAGAAAAGATTGCCGGGAAGCAGGGAATAATCCGTAAACTCCTTGAGTCCGGAAACATTAGCTCTTTTATTTTCTGGGGTCCGCCGGGAAGCGGAAAAACAACCCTGGCGAGAATTATTGCTAACACGCTCTCGGCACGTTTTTTTGAATTTTCAGCCGTAAACACTTCAATTAAAGATGTCGAGAAAGTCATCGGGCAGTCACGAACAAGGCTAACCGAGGGCGAACAGTTGGGTTTGGGACAAAGAGTTGGGGAACAGCAAGGGCAGAAGACAATCGTATTTATTGATGAGATTCACCGGTTTAACAAGGCGCAACAAGATTCCTTTCTGCCATTTGTAGAAGATGGAACGATTATTCTTATCGGGGCAACCACAGAGAATCCATCATTTGAAGTTATCGGACCACTCCTATCGCGCAGCCGAGTGATAGTTCTAAATCTACTTGAGCCAGGCGACTTAAAGAAGATTTTAGAAAGGGGCCTTGAGGAACTTCATCGGTCAATAAACGATGACGCGGCCGATTTCTTAATTACTTCTGCTAATGGTGATGCTAGGACGCTACTGAACACCCTTGAGCTTGCTGATCAACTGGTGGTACACAAGAAATCCCTGACTCTTCCTATTATTAAACAAGCGCTGCAGAGAGAGTCACTTATTTATGATCGAGCCGGTGAAGAACATTACAACACAATTAGCTCGTTTATTAAGAGCATGAGGGCGTCTAATGTTGATGCTGCCCTCTATTATTTGGCGCGGATGGTTGAGGCAGGAGAGGATCCTCTCTTTATCGCTCGCAGGATGGTTGTTTTTGCCAGTGAAGATATCGGAATGGCCGATCCTCAAGCCTTACAAGTCGCCAACGCCGTTTTCAGGGCTTGTGAGACCATAGGATACCCCGAATGTCGGGAAAACCTAGCTCATGGCGCTGTGTACTTAGCCAAAGCCCCCAAGGATCGCTCTGCCTATGAAGCGTACATGGAGGCACTGGAAGACGTTAAAAGATACGGGAATTTACCCATCCCTCTTCATATCCGCAACGCACCGACTAAACTGATGAAACAGCTGGGTTATGGCAAGGACTATCAGCCATACACGAAGGAGAGTTTATTACCCGAAAAATTAAAGGGAAAGAAGTACTACCCCGGCTAAAAATGGCTAGATTATCAAATGTATAAACCGCGAAAAATAAAGCCAAGTGAGTTAAAACTTCAGCAAAATCCTCGGAAGACCATAAGAAAGGTGGGTAATGAGCTGACTGTAATCAAGAAGAATGTAGAAATAATTGATGAAATTGTGGTCAGGGCAGGATTTGTACTTGATACCTTGTTGGGTTGTGAACCTAACGACGTAAACACATCACATCCCAAGATTGGACTACAGCTGGTGGGTTGAGATAAACTGGGAGGGAGTGAAATCTGCCCCTAAATTAAGCCCGGATCAGGTCGGG
>LCJH01000044.1 GCA_000999595.1 Microgenomates group bacterium GW2011_GWA2_44_7 | reverse complement strand
CAACACTAAACGGAGACACCACTCCCTGGAGTTGCAAAGCCCGCTGGGATACTTTGTTGCGAAAGGAGGAATGTCGCAAATGTCCTTGACTTATACAACTGCTTGACATAAGAGGGTTCACAGTGTAATCTTGACTCAAATTTTTGAAGCGGGCATAGGCCACGCAAATTTTGGCGCGGGAATACCCGCGTCATTTAATTACACCCACGCCTGATGAGTCAGAATTCCACACGCCAGTATTGGGGGGTAACCGGTTCCCCTTTGCCACCTCTTGATTTAATTGCCGTGCAAAAAGAATCGTGGGAGTGGTTTTTGCGTGAAGGAATAAAGGAATCACTTCTTGAAATAAATCCGATAGAAGACTTTACCGGTAGAAACTGGTCACTTGAGTTGGGAAATCATAATTTTGGAAAACCTTCAATTACGCCAACCCACGCTCAGTATAAAGGTGTTTCTTTTACCATACCACTTCGAGTAGCCACCAAACTTTTGAATAAAAGAACAGGCAAAGTAACCGAGCAGGAAGTTTTCTTAGGCGAGATTCCCCATATGACTAGTCGCGGAACATTCATTATTAATGGCATCGAGCGTGCGGTCGTAAATCAGATCATAAGATCACCTGGGGTATATTTCGCCGGCGATGTTGATCAGGCAACGGGCAGAATGCTATACCGAGCAGAACTGAGGCCAATTCATGGTGCTTGGCTGGAGTTTGAAATATCGAGGGACAACATAGTCTATGTGCGGGTGGATAGAAGAAGAAAGTTCCCGGTAACCGTTTTCTTAAGAGCAATAGGGCTAACGAGTGACGAGGAGATACTAAATGAGTTTGCTGATGTAGATGAGAAAAACAGCTCATTTATGGTAGCCACAATTGAAAAAGACCTAACTAAAGCTGCCCCCGAAGCCTTGATCGAAATTTTTAGGAAAATGCGCCCCGGTGATCCGGTAGTCCTGGAAACAGCGCAAACGTTTTTGCATCAGATGTTTTTCGACCAGCGAAGATATGAGCTGGGTTCGGTTGGAAGATACAAAATAAACAAAAGACTAGCGCTTGACATCCCCAATATACCTTCCACGCGGGTGCTTACCCGACAAGATGTAATCGCCACTGTTAAATATTTAATTAGTCTTCAGAAAGGAAAAGGAAAAGTAGACGACATAGACCATCTTGCTAATAGGCGCTTAAGACGTGTTGGGGAATTAGTGCAACATACGGCTCTACGAGTGGGATTGTTAAGGCTCGAGAGAATGATCAAAGAAAAAATGAGCTTGGTCTCAACAGAAGAACTTGTGACGCCCCAGATGCTTATTAATGTGCGCCCGGTAATCTCGTCAATTAATGATTTCTTCCGTCAGAGCCAATTATCGTCAATTTTGGATCAAACAAATCCTTATCCGATTCGATCACCGGAAGGCCCCAACATTGGGCTGGTCACCTACCTGGCGATGTATGCTCGGGTTAACGATTATGGCTTCATGGAAGCACCCTATCGAAAGACCGAGAAAATTAAGCGTGATGGTAAAGTGGTTATTCAACCCACCAATGAAATTGTTTATATGACTGCAGATGATGAAGAAAACTATCATATTACTGATGCGCAAGTCATCGATAACAAAAAGGGTTATATTACTTCAGAGTGGGTACCATTTCGGTACAACGGGGAGTTTACCGAAGGGCCGTCAGAACTTGTTGAGTATATCGATGTAATTTCACGACAGGTACTGGGCACATCTTCGTCCCTTATTCCTTTTATTGATCACGACGACATTAACAGAGCGCTGATGGGAGCAAACATGTTATGCCAAGCAGTCCCCCTGATTAAACCCGCATCACCAATAGTGGGCACAGGGATGGAAACTATAGTTCCCATGGCCGTAGGTGGAGTCGTAAAAGCAAAACACGCAGGCAAGGTAATTTACGTCGATGGCAAAAAAGTTATCGTAAAACTGGATGACAAACCAAAAGACGAGGAGTCAAACGATGAGTTTATTAAACTTGAAGGCGACAAAGAAACATACTTTATTACGAAATTTAAAAGAACAAGTAGTTCGACCTGTTATAGCCAAAAGCCGGCCGTAGCTCTCGGTGATAAAGTACAAAAAGAAGATATCATCGTAGACGGACCGTCCTGCGAAAAAGGAGAACTGGCGTTAGGTCAAAATCTTTTAATCGCTTATATGTCTTGGGGGGGACTGGGATTTGAAGATGCTATCGTAATTTCTGATAGGTTGGTAAAGTCTGATATCTTAACCTCTATTCACATTGAGGAATACGAAGCGGTCGTCGTCGAAACAAAACTTGGGCCGGAAGAACTAACCCGCGATATTCCCAATGTCGGAGAAGCGGAACTTGCCCACCTGGGGGAGGATGGGATCGTCACCATCGGCTCAGAGGTTAGTCCCAACGATATCCTGGTCGGCAAGATAGCACCGAAAGGTGAAACAGAGCTAACAGCAGAAGAGAGGCTTTTAAGAGCTATCTTCGGGGAAAAAGCTCGTGAAGTTAGGGATACTTCCCTGCGCGTGCCCCACGGAGAAAGGGGAACAGTCATTGATGTCCAGATATTAGATAGGGAGAAAGGGGATGAGCTAGCTCCGGGAGAAATGATGAAAGTGATCGTCAAGGTAGCCCAAATTAGAAAGATTTCAGTTGGTGACAAATTAGCCGGTCGACATGGAAACAAAGGAGTTATAAGCAAAATCGTGCCAGCGGCAGATATGCCTTATCTTCCCGATGGCCAACCCATTGATATTATTATCTCCCCCCTTTCAGTATTGGCGAGGATGAACCTAGGTCAGTTATTTGAAGCTCATTTAGGCTGGGCAGCTCAGAAACTAGGATATAAAGTAGCCATCCCTTCATTTGAACGAATCCCTGAAAGTAGGATCTTAGAGCAACTCGAGGCGGCCAATCTTCCGGTATCGGGCAAAGTCAATTTAATAGACGGAAAAACGGGAGAGCCATTTGATAAACCGACGATGGTCGGAGTTTCATACATTATGAAGCTCATCCACATGGTTGAGGATAAAACTCACGCTCGGTCAACCGGTCCCTATTCCCTAGTCACCCAACAGCCGTTGGGCGGGAAAGCTCAAATGGGAGGTCAGCGTTTAGGCGAAATGGAGGTTTGGGCTTTGGAAGCCCATCGAGCAGCAACTGTACTTCAAGAGATGTTGACGATAAAATCAGACGATGTCTATGGCCGGGCAAAAGCATTTGAGGCCATGGTAAAAGGAACGCCAATACCACAACCAGCTATCCCCGAGTCATTTAAAGTTTTAGTGAGTGAACTTAAATCTTTAGGAGTCAATGTCCTCCCCAAGGGGGTTGTTGAAGCAAACGATGAGCAGTTGTCGACGTCGTCAGAAAAGGCAATTAGCGATGCTGCTAAAGAATTGGCCGCCGCCTCTGGAGCACAAATGACCAATGTTCCCGCTGGGGTTGCCGGAACAACTACCGTAATTCCTAATAATTCAAGCGACGATTCCAGCCTCGGGGGTACTACCTCGCCGTCGACTACTGATGATAGTAACCAATTGGAGGAATAAAATGGCCGGTGAATTAAAAACAATTCTTGATTTTCAAAGCCTTCAAATAAAACTAGCCTCACCCGAGGAAATTCGTTCTTGGTCTCATGGTGAAGTTACCAAGCCGGAGACCATAAATTATCGTACCCTCCGGCCGGAAAAAGACGGACTTTTTGATGAAAGAATATTCGGACCGACGAAAGATTACGAATGTTACTGTGGTAAATACCGCAGAATAAGATATAAGGGAATTATCTGTGACAAGTGTGGAGTTGAGGTAACTCAGTCCAGGGTGAGAAGAGAAAGGATGGGGCACATTATCTTAGCGGCACCGGTAGCACATATTTGGTTTTTCAAAGGCGCTCCGCCATCCAAAATGGCCTTGTTATTAGATATGACTCCAAGAGCGCTAGAGCAGGTGATTTATTTTGCTCAATATGTCGTGACAGAGGTAAATGAGGGTGAAAAAGCGAAGGCGCTTGCCAAAATTGAGAAGGCGAAAGATGAACGAACGAAGGCTTTGCGCGAGGAAGCAGGGGAAAAAATTAGCGCAAACAAAGTCGAAGCCGAAGACCAAAAGAAAGACGTTAAGGGGCGAATTGGTAATAAAGACGCAGTCTCCTTGGCCGTGCAAGAAGTTGCCCTCAAACAAAGACAGCGCGAGCAAGCAATAAGGGATGATTTAGTCAGTAGTCTTGACCAGACAGAAGAGATTTTTAAGAGGCTAATTGAGATCGTCAAAAACCTCAAAATCCAATCTCTGTTGAGCGAAGAGGAATTTAACCGATTAGCAGACTACGAGGCAGGAGACTTTTTTGAAGTTGACATGGGAGCCGAAGCAATTGTCGGCCTTTTAAAACAGATCAATATCGACAAGCTGGCAGATCAATTAAGGAAGGAAGTTGCCGATTCTACCGGGCAACATAGAATCAAAGCGACAAAACGTTTACGAGTTGTAGATGGGATGAGACGTGCGGGCGTTAAACCGGAATGGATGGTCCTGAAGGTGTTACCGGTTATCCCCCCGGATCTCCGACCGATGGTCCAATTATCTGGTGGTCGGTTTGCTACTTCTGACCTTAACGATCTATATCGTAGGGTAATTAACCGGAACAACCGCCTGAAGCACCTAATGGAGTTAGGCGCTCCGGGAATTATTTTACGTAATGAAAAGCGGATGTTGCAGGAAGCCGTTGACAGCCTGATCGATGCTTCAGCTAGAACATCAACCACTCGTCGGCGAGCAAATATTCAACCCTTGCGTTCGCTTTCGGACATGCTCAGGGGTAAGCAAGG
Organism: Microgenomates group bacterium GW2011_GWA2_44_7; assembly: GCA_000999595.1. Classification (GTDB taxonomy): domain Bacteria; phylum Patescibacteriota; class Microgenomatia; order GWA2-44-7; family GWA2-44-7; genus GWA2-44-7. The sequence goes on along the minus strand of LCJH01000044.1, from coordinate 5,284 downwards.
CAGATTTAGGCAAAATCTTTTAGGTAAACGCGTGGACTATTCAGGTCGATCAGTCATCGTTGTGGGACCCGATCTGAACCTGAACCAGTGTGGTATTCCGAAAGAAATGGCCCTGGAGATGTTTAAGCCTTTTGTCCTAAGAGAGATGATTGTTCGGGGTCTTGCCCCTAACGTCAAATCGGCCAAGAACCTTCTTGACCGTCGACCCCCAGAAGTATTTGATATTCTGGAAGATATAACCCATGATCACCCGGTACTTCTTAATCGGGCACCGACGCTTCATAAACTAAGTATTCAGGCTTTTTATCCAATTCTGATAGAAGGAAACGCCATTCGAATTCATCCGTGTGTTTGTACCGGGTTTAATGCTGACTTTGATGGAGACCAAATGGCGGTCCATGTCCCCCTTTCCCAAAAAGCCCAAGATGAAGCCGCAAGGTTAATGTTGCCCGAAAAGAATTTACTCCGACCGGCAGACGGCTCACCCGTCGCTATTCCCGCCTCCAAGGAAATGGCTTTAGGAGTATATTATCTAACTTCACAAGATCAAGAATTAACCACGCCAACCACCATCTTTGGTGGTCATGATGAAGCAATATTAGCTTATCAATCAAAGAAAATTGGGTTGCGGCAGAAAATAAAAATGTTTAGAGATAGAAAAATCTTGGAGACGACGGTGGGCAGAATTTTATTCAACGAGACTTTACCGGAGGCCTTGAAGTTCTACAACGATACCGTTTCATCCTCTGTCCTTAAGGGACTATTTGCGAAAGCATTCAGAATATGCACCGCAGCTGAAGTAGTCGAAATGATCGACAAGGTAAAGAACCTGGGTTTTGAGATGGGCACGGTCTCAGGCATCTCATTTACTTTTACTGACCTCGAGGTCCTACCTGATAAAAATGCTCTGATTAAAGAGTCGAACGATCGTGTTGCCGAAATTGAGCAAAATTATCGACAGGGGCTTATCACCGCCTCAGAGCGCAAGCGTTTAGTCCAAGAGTTATGGATTGGGGTGACCGAAGATTTAGCTGATAAAACCTGGCAGCTTTATTCACAGTCAAATGTGGTCCGACTCATTATTGATGCAAAAATTGGCCGTGTTTCGCGAGATACGATTAAACAGCTCTCGGCGATGAGAGGACTTTTTGTCGATCCGACCGGAAAAATTGTTGATCTGCCGACAAAATCAAACTTTAAACAGGGACTGTCGATCTTTGAATATGTCACCTCTGCGAGGGGGGGCCGAAAAGGATTGACCGATACGGCGATGAAAACAGCCGACGCGGGCTATCTAACCCGAAGGCTGGTTGATGTTGCTCATGACATGATTGTTCGTGATACTGATTGCGGTACCGATGAAGGTATTGTTATCAGTCAAGAAGGCAAACGGGCGAAAGTGTTCAGTCTAAGAGTGTTCGGACGATATCTAGCGGCAGATATTATCGATCCAAAAAGTAAAAAGACATTGCTAGCAAAAGGGACGGTGTTGAGTGAAGATAACATGTCAATCTTAGACGATAAACAGATCACAGAAGTGACAGTCCGCTCGCCGTTATCCTGCCGATCACGCTATGGAGTGTGTTCAGTTTGCTACGGAACTGACCTGAGTACCAAAAAGCAGGTGGAAATCGGCACTCCCGTGGGAGTAATTGCTGCACAATCTATCGGCGAGCCTGGAACACAGTTAACTATTAATGCCAAGAGAACAGCCTTTATTATCGGCTTGGATGTCACCCAAGGCTTGCCAAGAGTGGAAGAGCTTTTTGAAGCAAGAACTCCCAAAACGCTTTCACCCTTAGCTGAAGTTTCAGGGAAAGCAGAGGTAACTGAAACAGACGAAGGCTATAAAGTAAATATCAAGTCAGTAGGAGTAAAACCTCCAGAAGAAAGAGAGTACATAATACCCCTAACCAGCCAGCTTTTAGTAAAGGACGGCGACCATGTGTTTGCCGGTGCACAAATGACCAGCGGTGCTTTGGACATAAAGGAAGTTCTCGCCATAAGAGGCTTGAGGGCAGCCCAAGAATATTTATGCGAAGAAATACAAGCCGTGTATGAATCGCAGGGTATTCCCATCCACGATAAGCATTTCGAGGTAATAATAAGAAAAATGGCTGACAAAGTACGAGTTAGCTCCCAAGGAGACACAGAACTTTTGCCGGGTGAATTTGTGGCCAAACTGAGGTTCGAGGAGGAAAACGGCCGAGTATTATCCCAAGGTGGTGAGCCCGCAACCGCTCAACAGGTTATTTTGGGAATTACCAGAGCATCGCTTTATACTACCTCTTGGTTGTCAGCCGCTTCTTTCGAGCAGACAACTAACGTGCTGACAGAAGCATCTCTTAATGGTGATGAGGACAGGTTGGTGGGACTTAAAGAAAACGTAATTATAGGAAGGCTTATTCCAGTAACTCCGGATCGGGTACGTTATGGGCTTATCGAGCCCACGGGTGCCAGTACCACATTGCTGACTGATGAAAAGGCTTCATTAAAATCATGATTCAGAATTTAAGACCTAAGATTTAAAAATATATGCCGACAATCTCACAACTTGTCCGCAAGGGGCGGAAAAAGATAGTTAAAAAGGTAAAAGTGACCGCTCTTCGGCGGTACTTTAATGCCAAAGATCGAAAAATGAATGAGATCCCCGCCCCATTTAAACGGGGTGTAGTCACCCTCGTTAAGACGATGACCCCGAGGAAGCCTAATTCTGCCTTAAGAAAAGTAGCTAGAGTGCGGCTTTCTAATAAAACTGAAGTTACTGCCTATATCCAAGGCATAGGTCATACCTTGGCCGAGCACGGCATCGTTCTTGTCAGAGGTGGCCGAGTCAAGGATTTGCCCGGGGTGAAATATCACCTAGTGAGGGGAAAGTTTGATTTAACCGGAGTTGATGGGCGTAAGCAGGGAAGATCGCGATACGGGACCAAGCTCTCTGGACAAATCGGGAGAGCAACCAGTTCATCAACAAGTTAATTATTATTCATTATTAAGTTACTAAATATATAATAAATTTATGTCCAGAGCAGGAAATATAAGAAAAAAAGCAGTCAGGCCCGACGTGCAGTATGATTCAAGTTTAATTTCCAAAATTGTCAATCGAGTGATGCGAGACGGAGAAAAAATGGTTGCCACGAAGCAGGTTTATGGAGCACTGGGGATAATTAGCCAAAAATTGGGCCAAGATCCCCTAGATGTCCTAAATAAAGCGGTGGAAAACGTAAAGCCAACAATGGAGGTAAGACCGCGGCGAATTGGAGGAGCGGCTTATCAAGTACCACAGCCGGTAAGAGGCGATCGAAAAGAGTCCTTAGCGATAAGATGGTTGATTTTAGCTGCTCGGTCAAGATCGAACAAGGAATATCATTCATTTGCAGAAAAATTTGCGGCAGAATTGATTGACGCGTTTAACAGTCAAGGTGCCGCCATGAAGAAAAAGACAGATATGCATCGGATGGCCGAGGCGAACAAGGCCTTCGCCCACTTCAAGTGGTAAGTATCCCTCAGCAACAGATTTACGTCGATTGCGGGCTCAGGGGCAAACTGGTAAAATTATTTTTGAAGCCGAGATTTTTATCCGCCTCGTCCGCCCTTGTAATTCCTACTTTATGGCTCAATCAGACATTGTTACTAAAAACCGAAACGTCCCGCTAGATAAGGTCCGAAATATAGGCATTATCGCCCATATTGATGCGGGAAAGACAACAACAACAGAGCGGATTTTGTATTACACAGGCAAGAGTTACAAAATCGGAGATATTGATGAAGGTACTACCCAGATGGACTGGATGGCACAGGAAAGAGAGCGAGGCATAACGATTGTATCGGCGGCAACCACCACCTTTTGGACTTTAAATGACCCCAATGGAGCCGTCTCAAACGATTCATATCGAGTAAATATCATCGATACTCCGGGACATGTCGATTTTACCGCCGAGGTAGAACGATCGCTAAGAGTTTTAGACGGTGGTATTACCGTGCTTGATGCCGAAGAAAAAGTTCAGTCACAAACAGAAACAGTCTGGCGTCAAGCAGATAAATACAAAGTGCCGCGGATTATCTTCGTCAATAAAATGGACAAGTTAGGTGCGGATTTTGAAGGAACAATTGAAGCCATAAAAGAAAGATTAGGAGCGCATCCGGCCATTATGGCATATCCAATTGGGTCAGAGCAGACATTTAAAGGGATAGTCCTTTTACTTGAAAAAAAAGCTTTAGTTTGGGGAGGCGACCAAAAGGGCGAGACATTCGAGGAAAGTCAGATACCTGAAGACCTTAAAGAAAAAGTAGAAGAGTATCGTGCCAAGTTGGTCGAACAAATTTGTGAGACGGATGATGGCCTATTAGAAAAATTTTTAGGAGGTGAAGAGCCGGCCATCAATGAGCTCAAAAAAGCCATCCGTAGAGCGGTAATCTCTTACAAACTGGTACCAATCTACGCCGGGTCTTCACTGCGAAATAAAGGAGTGCAACCGGTTTTAGATGCGGTGATTAACTTCCTGCCATCGCCAGTCGATCTGCCACCGGTTGAGGGAATTGATCCAAAGACTAACCAGACGATAACCAGAGAACCTAAAAACGAAGCGCCCTTTGCCGCTTTAGCATTCAAGATTCAGACAGACCCCCATGTGGGGAGATTAACCTATACTAGGATCTATTCAGGGGTGTTAAAGCCAGGGGTAGAGTTATATAACAGTACTCGGGCAAAAACCGAGCGGGTTGGGAGGTTGCTTTTGATGCATGCGAACAAAAGAGAAGAGGTCGATCAAGCTTTTGCGGGGGAGATTGTGGCCGTCGTCGGACTAAAAGAAACAACCACCGGCGATACTCTTTGTAGTCAGGCTGAGCCGGTAATTTTGGAGTCAATCAAATTCCCGGAACCTGTCATCTCTTTGGCCATAGAACCGAAGACAAAAGCAGATCAAGAAAAAATGGGTTTTGCGCTTTCAAAATTAGCGGACGAGGACCCCACCTTTAGAATTAAATCCAATCCGGAGACAGGACAGACAATTGTTTCCGGAATGGGCGAGCTGCATCTTGAAATTATTGTTGACCGAATGAAAAGGGAGTTCAGTGTAGACGCCATTACAGGCGCTCCCCAGGTTGCTTATAAGGAAACTATTAAGAAAGATGGGAAAGGCGAAGGCAAATATATCAGACAGACCGGTGGACGAGGACAATATGGTCACTGTTTTGTCAGGGTTGAGCCGAAAGGCCGTGGCGAGGGAAATGAATTTATCTCTGAAATCAAGGGAGGAGCGATTCCTAATGAATTTATACC
>LCJH01000043.1 GCA_000999595.1 Microgenomates group bacterium GW2011_GWA2_44_7 | reverse complement strand
CAACACTAAACGGAGACACCACTCCCTGGAGTTGCAAAGCCCGCTGGGATACTTTGTTGCGAAAGGAGGAATGTCGCAAATGTCCTTGACTTATACATACAGCTGAGTTTTACAATCCTTTTTGCTATTATTGAGTAAATGAAAACAATTTTGGTCGATGCGGTAGATACTTTTGTTATCGAAGGGCAAGGTGTTTATAAGCCGATGTTCGATCTTCTGGAGAAATACCCGAATAAAAAGATCATCTTAACGAATGCAAACGATGAACAGATGGTACCCTTTAGCCTCACCAATTTGCCTTACGAGCTTTATACCCTCAGGCACAATCCAGACAAAGTGGATCCGAAGTACTTTTATCAGATGTTGAAGAATTTTAATCTTCGGTCAGATGATGTCGTGTATTTCGAGCACAACCCCGAAGCAGTAAAGAGCGCACAATCACTAGGCATAACATCATATCGCTACGATCCGGAAAAGAAGGACTTGGAAGCCCTAAAGCTTTTCTTAGACGAAAATACTACTACCACGACCTAGGATTTAGCTTCAAATTTTCGGTGTAAGGCTAGAAACGATCGCAACTGAGATATAATACCTTTGTGGTGGGTTATCAAATCTTCCAACTTAAAGTTGATCAAGTAAACGAGTTCTTCGTCTTGTTTGAAGAAATTGTCTGGTCTGACTTCAAAGAGTGGACAAAGGAATCTAAAGAAAAGTGGCTGAAGGAAGATTATTCACCAGATTTCTGGAAAAATCTCGTCCAAGATGGCAAGTGTCCTATTTTCGTCGCCCTTGAAGGTACTAAGATGGTCGGATATGTTGCAATAGAAACTCTTAATTTTGGTGTGGCATATTTAGGCTGGGTCGGGGTCCTCAAAGACCGTCGGCGTAAAGGCCTAGCCAAAGAGATCGTGACAACTGTTGAAAAGTGGGCCAAGGAACACCAGGTTCACAAAATTGAATTAGAGACACAGGTAATCGATTTATTGCCGTTCTTTCTAAAGTTAGGGTTCTCTCTTGAGGGTGTTCGTCCAAACAGTTGGCAAAACCTTGATAACTATATGTTCGGCAAGGTACTTCGAGACTAATTTGGGAATTGTTATAAGCCATCGTCCGAGGCTAAACCACTATTATCGGTCCTCTAAAATCCCATTTTGTGAAAAAACACCAAACTCCGTGAAATATTCTGAGGCTAAATAATAGGTTCTAATGGGTAAGCCCCGCAACATAGAAAAACGGACTCCATTTCGGAGTCTGTTTTTGTATCTGGACGGGAGGAGCAGTTTACCCTGAAAACGAAGTTTTTAGGGACTCCCGGCCCCGCAACCCTGGCCTGTTCGTACTCCCACGCCCCTTGACCAAGATATATAAAAATGATTAACTGGGGTAAAGGTATGCCAAAAGATCTGTGGCCGTTTAGTAGTTTCTGGAGCGGACTTGGGTTCTTGCTCTTCTGGGATGGTTTATGGAGAGCTATAGATTCCCTGGGCAACTACTTTTATAAGGGAACGCCTCAGGACCAATTTCTGTTTTATTTTATAAGTAGTCTAGTATTTGTCGGAGTTGGATATTTTCTTCTAAGATCTGGAGATCGTAAAGTCCGGAAAGCAAAGTAAATATGTTCTAATTTCTTCGTACCCACGACAGTCAGAAAATCTTATAAGTTATTGTCCGAAGCTAAATTACTACTATAAGTCTTCAAAAACTCCGTTTTGTGAAAAGGTACAGTCTACGCGGAAGTGCACCACTTCGAATTAAGTAGTTGACTCATTTTCTCATAAGGAGTCAAAAATCCTAAGACCTTTCGGGGCAGGTTGTTCATCCAATTTTCCACGTAGGCCACCTCTTCTTCGGTTACTTCATCCAGGCTAGTGTGTTTGGGAAAGAACCTCCGGAGATATTTAATGGTGTTTTCGTTAGTTCCCCTCTCCCAGGCGTGATACGGATGGCAATAGTAGACATCTAACCCCAGCCTCTGGCTGATGATTTTGTGATTGGTGTTTTCAGATCCATTGTCCATCGTTAGAGTCCGTCTTAACTCTTTGGGAAGCTTTCCCAGTCTATGAGTTAAGGCCATGGTTTTGGAGAAGGCTTTCCTGGTGGGCAGTAGATCCAGAAGCGTGGCCTTGGTCACCCGTTCAACCGTGACTGAGACGGCTTTTCGATTACCTCTGATCCCTTCCATATTGTCACTTTCCCAATCTCCGACTCGAATTCGAAGGTTAACAGCGGCAGGACGAAGGTCAATCGAAACAGCTTCGGGAATACGGCTTTCCCGATGGACTCCTCTTCCCCTGGCTTTCCTTCGTTTCTTTCGGGACAGGGCCAGATTTTCCCAGAGGTGGTATCCCCTGGCTTTCTTAGAGTAGATGTACTGGTAGATGGTTTCTTTGGTAATTCTTTTGTCGAGATGGTCCAGTATCAATCTCCCTGCGATTGTCTCCGGGCTCCAGCGGTAGGGTTTTCTCAGGTGTTCCCGGACATAGAGGAAGATGAGCGGCTCTTTAAGGGGAGCTTGGTAGCGTTGATCCTCGGCTCGTTTGTCTGCCTGATTCTGGGCGCGACAGGGAATGTAAACTCTTCCATATTTGGCATTACGGGAATACTCCCGAGAGACGGTGGTATGGTCACGGCTTAATACCTTGGCAATGTCACGAAAAGATAACCCCTGCTCCTTAAGGGCATAGACCCTTTCCCGTTCCTCTAGACTTAGATGGTGGTAAGTCTTCACTGGTTACACCTCCTTTCAGGCAGATATCGGATTCTACCTAAAAGTGGTGCACTTCGTTTTAGAACCTACCAAAACTCCCAAACTCCGTGAAATAATTCGAGGCTAAATAATAGGTTCTGATTTCATAGCATCCCCGCAACTAAGGTTAGTTTGAAACTGCCGACTCTCTTTGAAGAAGTGCCTCTTTCTCAAGTACATAGCCTGTAATTTCCATGGGGTGCTTAGCTCGGGTGTTTAACTCCTCTACGGGGATGGGTAAGGAGGCAGTTTTTTCGGTTTTAGCCCCATAAAACAGGCGAGTAATCTTGGCTTTGAGCATGGCCGAAAAACAGGTGGGGCAAGGCTCAGATGAAGTATAAAAGGTATACCCAGAAAGAGAAACATTTTTCAGCTTTAAGCACAAACCCCGAATTGCATTTATCTCTCCATGGGCCGTTGGATCGAATAGCTCGTTGACCCTATCGTGATCTTTCCAAACAATTTTCCCTTTTGGATCAACTATCAACACGCCAAAAGGCTTTTGTCCTTCTTTTAATGCTTTTTCGGCCTCTTTGATTGCCGAGGACATGTAGTCTTCTTCAGTCATAATTCAAGGATACACTACGTGTTAAGTGTTCAGGAACTTAATAGATAAATTCTGATTTCTTTGCATCTCCACAACCTAAGTTTTTGCATTTCTTCTGGGTACATCGCATACTCTACTTGTGAAAGCGAAAGGTTCTAGTGGCCTATTGATTATTTTTTCCACATTTCTTTTTCTGGTATTGGCGGGTGGGGTTTACTTCTATTCAAAAAACAAAAACCTCCAGGCAATAAAAAGTTATGATGATTGCGTTAAGGCCGGTTATCCAGCGCTTCGTTCGTATCCCGGCCTGTGTAATACTCCCGATGGAGGACATTTTGTCCAAGAGATAAGCGTAGAGGAGAAGAAAAAAATCATTCCTCCTACTTCCAAACCCACACCTTTAACAGGCAACAAATCGCAGGATTGTATTAAAGAAGAAACATATAATCTAGAAAGTAATAAATACATTCGAGGGGATGAACTTTCAGTCGAATTTTATGCTACCCCATCGGCAGATGTCATTAAAAAACTTGTGAGATACTATAAGTTAGAGGTGATCCAAATTTATGAACAACCAAATGTAATATTTAAAATTAGTAAAGAAAAAGCCCCAACAGTAAAGTGCCAGTTAAAAAATGAGCCGGAAATTAAAGATGTAGTATTTATCGAAAGTGAGCCACTTCCTTAGAAAAAATCTTGCACCTGATAAACACAACCTACAATTACCAAATCTAAAATAGGTTCTGATTTCTTCGCACACTAAAAAAACCATATGTGTTTTTTGAGTGTAAACACTGAAAAAGTCTTGTGAGACTTTTTGGGTGAAAACCCGCTTCGTCATTCCATTCCTCAGTGCAAGCGCATTAAGGAAGGTATTTTTTGAGACCGAGTTTGCGGGTTCTAATGTCAACCTTGGATGAATTTACCATGTCGCTGGAGCGATGCATGGTATGGCAAGAAGTAGTGTTCGTCGACTTCGTCAAGTCGGGCTTGGTTTCGTTGGGGTTTAGCTTTGTGACAGGTCAAACTAAAATATACTGCCCTATTCTTGTATTATAGATATATGACAGTGGGCGCAGTGGCTGTGGAGACGACTCAAGGCTCACCGCCGATGGTGGAGCTTGTAAGGTCGGCCATTAAATGGTACCGCCAACGCGGTGGAGGCCAATATGAAGGGAATGGACTGACAGTATATGACCAAGCGGCAGAATTTTTAACCCAAAGAAGATTCTTTGCACAACGTGTAGCTGAGTTAGTGGGTGACCAACCGGATCAAATGATAGTTGAACTTGCCGCAGGTACGGGGTTGGTGTCTTCGGTGTTAAAGGCTAAATTAACGAAGTCAAAACTGGCCTTTTTTGACCTTTCTCTCTCGGCGTTGCAAGAACTTAGACGTAGACTAAGGGGCGATGCCGATGCGTCTGTTGCTAATTTTTTTAGTCTTCCAATTGCTTCGGAGTCAGTTGATAAGGTAGTGATTGTAGGAGGTTATCGATATGTCGGAGAAGGAAATGAGGATGCATTTTGGAGAGAAGTAGGTAGAGTTGTAAAAAAGGACGGAAGTGTTTATATCGCTCAATTTAAGCCGCGTATTTCTTCGATGAAGGGGAATGATGTCTTCGAGGTAATAGATGATCCAACTAAGAAAGATATTCCGATAAAACACGGTTTATATCTTACTAGCCTGGTAGATTTTGAGTCAGATGGCCCATGGCAACCGGAACAGATTGCGGAGATGGATACATTTGATTCAAGGGTGACTTTATTCACAAAGACGGTAGTTACCGGCCGGTACGAACTTGTGCGGTTTATCAAGAGGCCGGATAAGTAGTTTTAGACTTAACAAATGAGGGGTAGTGATAAAACACGGGCAAAATGGCAAGGTCGCAGACCGTCTTAACCTTTTGACAAAGAGTCTGGTGCCAATTCCCTGCGTGTAGTAATCTCTTTGATAAGCCATTTGTGTGAATCCAAGTTTTTTATAAAGTTTCCAGGATTTGTCGCCCTCCGCTTCCTTTGAAGTCCAAAGAGAAATCCAGACTCGGCTTTGAAAACGTTGTAGAAAATAGTTAATTAACTTTGTAGCGACACCTTTGCGCCGAAAACTAGGAGATACATAAACCATGTCAATAGAGATATTTCTATCCTTAGCAGAGTCTTTTGGTGTCGAGTACTTTAAACAGGCAACCTCACTTCCGTTTCTAACAAAAGCGATTTTCTCGCCAACAAGGACGATCTGGTCGCGCATGGCCCAATTATATAAATGCTTGCAATATTGCTCAAATACAATGCTAAAATAAATGTAAGATGTTGCCCAACCCGATTCTTTTCGGTAAGCCTCTAAATATTTGGCTGGGACTACTAGCTCTAATACTATTAATCTTACAGATCCTAATAGGAAGAAGAATTATCAAGGTACCGTTTAGTTATCATACCAATATAGTTTGGAAAATCCTTCTTGCCGTAGTTCTGCTTCACGCCTATTACGGGTTTGAGATTTACTTCCTTCAATAAATCAATAAAGTTTATTCCTTCCTCAATTTCCTTAAGCACGGGCTAAAAAAGTGGGATAATCAGCCCGTGGCAAGCATTAACTCAGAGTGGTTCAGACAAAAAATGTCCAGGCTGGAAAGCACTCTTCGTCTTCCACGAATGATTTGGTTCGGTAGTCTTCTCTTTTTCGAGCGACCCATGATCCCGTGGCTGTTATCAGGATTAGCCATTTGGCTAATAAGTAAAAATTTTTTAATGTCAATTATTACCGGTTTCTTATTCGCCCTCGGTTATGAAATTTTTACTTTGAATAAGCGACATACCCAGGTTGTGCTGCCAAGGCATTTAAAAAATGTTGACATAATTCGAGAGCTATATAACAAAAGTAAATCGCACCTTGGAAATACTCTAATCAGAGACATCGAAATTTCTGTGGATAAAGCAAGCTGGGATACGGTTAATATTGGCTATATTGGTGTTTCTTCATGGGGTTGGGAAATTATCTTTCGAATTCTCTACCCGTTGTTAACCAAAAGCCGGATTCCGTATCAGCATCTGCTGATCGGATTTCCCAATAAAACAACCGAAGCTGATCAAAAACTGTGGGAAGTGGCCCATACCAAAGACCTCGCAAAGCAAAGAAAAATCCTAACACGTTACTTAGATGAATATGGTAGTCGGGTGGATGACGTAGATTTAATGTATCCGACACTCAGGGAGCGTCCGGCAGTCGTGCAGGAATTTTTAAAGTTATATAAAAAGATACAATCACCCGAAATACGTCAGCTAAGAGCAAGAGAGATACGCCAAAGGAGTGAACTACAAATATCTGCACAGCTTAGAATTCCTCCGTTTATTTTTAAAAGACTGCTTAAGCGAGTTCAGGATGCGGTTAGATTAAGAGAAGATCGAAGGTTTTATGCTTTTGAAGGAGATTATTATCTCCGGCAGATGCTTCTGCGTTTAGCGAATCTGTCTGGTATTTCTCAGAGTCAATTGTTCAAAATGTCGTGGCAGGAGGTTAAAAATGAAGCTATCAGGTAAGGCGGCCAGTAGTGGCGAGGTTACCGCTGTGGCACGGGTCATTACCTCGTTGGATAAGATATCCAGCTTTGGGCCCGGCGAAATACTGGTGACCGTGGCTACATGCCCTATGTGGACACCGGTGATAGCTGCCGCTGGAGGAGTAGTCACCGAAACCGGAGGCGCCTTATGTCATGCTGCAATTGTGTCACGGGAGTATGGAATCCCAGCCGTAGTCGCTCTTAAAGATGCGACAAAAAAGATCAGAGATGGCCAGATAGTGAAAGTAGATGGTACAAAGGGGACGGTTGAAATTATAAACGATGCCCACCGACGTTAGAGGCAACCTCGTCATTATATTGAATGATTAACAAGCGACCAACCAGAAAGGAAATGTTAAGGAGTGTATTCAAGCTTTATACGCTCTTT
>LCJH01000042.1 GCA_000999595.1 Microgenomates group bacterium GW2011_GWA2_44_7 | reverse complement strand
GAATCCTGAAGATAATAGGAGCAAGCGATGAAGCAATGGTATGAGTCATTATTCGAAAATTACGCCCACAAATACGATGAAGAATGTTATGTTCATGGGACTATCGGCGAATGTGATTTTATCGAGCAAGAGATAAATTATGATAAAAACCTAAAGATCATAGATATCGGCTGTGGCACCGGTCGTCATTCTATTGAGTTGGCAAAAAGGGGTTATCAGATTACCGGTATCGATCTATCCGAGTCACAGCTTGCGAGGGCAAGAGAAAAGGCTAAAGAGGCAGGGGTGACGTTCGATTTTCAGAAGCATGACGCGCGGGCCCTTCCGTTTAATGGCGAATTCGATCTGGCGATCATGCTCTGTGAGGGTGGTTTTTCTTTGATGGAAACGGATGAGATGAATTTTGAAATATTAAAGAACGCGACAAAGGCGTTGAAAGATAACGGCAAGTTTATATTTACGACATTGAACGGGTTGTTTCCGCTTTTTCATTCAGTCAAAGAATTTTATGAGTCCGCGGCCCAAGAGGGTAATTCCGCCTGTAAAAATTGCTCCTTCGATCTAATGACATTCCGTGACCACAACACCGTCGCCTTCGAGGATGATGCAGGGAATAAAAAAGAATTAACATGTAATGAGCGTTACTATGTGCCGAGTGAACTCACATGGCTTTTAAAGACGCTGGGGTATAAAAAGATCGATATTTTCGGCGCGAAGCTCGGGGCATACTCAAGGAACGACAAACTAACGACAGAAGATTTTGAGATGCTTGTTATTTCTCAAAAGTAGAAATTTTTGTTCCGTAAAAATAAATGAAAAGAAGTAAAATGAGGGTCATTTTAGGATCAATCGTTAATGGGGCAGTCTAAGGATATTTGCCAGCCCATGCCTCTTTTGCGGTAGATTCTTATAAGTAATTGTATTTCAGGTAGTTGTAGGGTCCGCCTACCGTCCACGACTACCCGCCATTTTTCGCAAAGCGAAAAAAGTTAAAGAAGACGTTCCCGAAAGGACTTATGGAAACAGTAATTATCGACAATAAAACTGATTTTAGAAGCAAAACCGGCCTCAGGGTTAAAATATACAGAAGCATTACTGAGGTAAATGAAGGCGCGTGGGATGCTGTTGCGGGCGAAAATCGGATAGTATGTTCGCATAAGTTTATGGAGACCCTGGAAAAGTCGGGTTACGGCGACGGCAGGTGTTACTATCCCGTCGTTTATGACGGTGATGAGATCATAGCGCACACATCAGTCTACCTTATGAGCACAGAAATGGATTTATGTGCTCAGGGAACCTTAAAAAATATCATTGGTACAGTCAGAGGGAAATGGAAGGGATTCTTTATCCTGCGGTCTCTTGAATGCGGCCCGCCCATATCGGCAGGAAACACCATATCGTTTAAGAGCGGGATAAAGCGCGTCGAGGTTTTGGCGCTTCTTTGTGATGCAATAGAAGGCCTGGCAAAGTCGCTCGGCATCAGTTTTATCCTGTTTCGCGATTTTGATGATGAGGAAACAAAGTTTTATGATCTTTTAAAAGAGCGCGGATACATGGAACTCCATAATCTGCCGACGGCTGAACTTAAGATCAGGTGGAAGACTTTTAATGAGTACCTTGATTCCATGCGCAGTAATTATAGGCACAAAATCACCAAACGCATGGATACGTTCGTTAAAGAAAATATATCTTACTAGAAAATATAAAGCCCAAGTGGCAGAGGTAATCATTAGTGGCTCAGGCAGGATTACCCTGGAGTAATAAACCCAATAGGCGTTGACAGAAGCAAATCCGATAATAAGAATTGCTGTCAGGTCATCCCAAATTAATCGCGCCAAGAACCACATACCAAGCAAGCCAACTACTGATAGGATCACCGACAGCAATCGGCCGGCTTTTTCTATTGTCAGGCCACTGACTTGAACAAGCAAGGCATGTAAGCCGTTGTAGATTGGAAACTCAACAAATCGATAACCTTTTGGGTTGTCTTTGCCTGATTGGATATTAGACAAATCACCGTACGTTGGTTTTAGTAAATCAATGCCGTACTTTATATAATTCCGAGATACTGAGGCGGTATCTGCTTGGCGAAATTCGTGCCAGTCCGCGATGGGGTTGTCTAATTTGTATAATCTCAACCCAACTCCTATTGAGATGATAAAGAATAGTATCACCGAAAGTACTTTTTTATTCATTTTTTTTACTTGCAGATAAATCCAACCGTGCCGCCCCTAGCCATATGCCCATTAAGAGCCATAATGTAACCGCGACTTTTGAAGCTTCAAGTACGTCTATGAATATCGCATTTATAAATAAACCAAAAGAGCCTGCTAACATAGCCCAACCAAACGCGCCTTCCAAAGTTTCGACCGAGTACCTTAGTAGATTCTTTGTTCGAACAAATATGGCAACAAAGACAGTTAATAAGCTTATAAAACCCACCAGCCCGGTTTCACCTAATGCTCTAAGATAATCATTGTCGGTTGCTAAGGTTATAGAAGACGGTCCTGTTCCAACCAGAGGATTTTTTACTAGTGACTTGATTGCTCTTGGCCACTCCACGTTAAGTCTGATGGCCATTGACCGGTCTTCTATTATCGGCGGAGCAATATATGTCGGACTTGGCCGAGGCTTACGGGGACGGGGAGAAGTCTTTATACCACCCGGCCGAAGAACTACTGCCCCCTCTCCCGTCTGGGCCAACGGAATTGGTGAAGGCAATATCTGTACCTGTGTATCAACCTTGGGGGTAATTACCCTCATCGCTAATAATCGATTATAGGTATTTATTATGGCAACATTAACTAACCGAGCGTACCGAGAGGTTAGACTTTGACTAAAAGCGGCCATGGCCAGACTGACAAAAACTACCGGGATTATCCACTTCTTTTTCTTGACAAGCGCCAACAATCCCGCCGCTACTAACAAATAAGCCCCAAACGAGATGCGAGAAGCTGAGGCAAGCATCAGCCAAACTAAGATGAAAAAAACTAAAAAGATTATGACTTTTTCTCGCCATTTTCGATATACAAATATCATGGCGAGAGTTATCACCAAGACGGGGACCAAATAAGCGGCCAGGTCATAGTGTCCGGCAAACGTAGCATTTACCCGGGCTTCAGGCCCAAGCGATAAGGCCATCCCTTGTGCAAATTCGCTATTCATGGTGGAAATAACAGGTAAAGCTAAGAATTTCTGACCGACTCCATATACTGCCGAAACAAATGCGGCGACGATCACGACTTTGACAAAAAAACGTAAAGTTTCTCGATTGATAACAGCCGAAGCGGCTAAAAATAAAACCATCATATATTCAATACGCCTGGCTGCGTGTAGAAGAGCAATATGTGGTACCACAGTTTTGGTAACTAAAATTGCACTCAGTGAAGAAAGAAATGTGGCGAACAAAAAGATACCCACCAATTGCATCATGGGGTCTGCCCATAATCTTACCCGGCGATGAAGCATGATCAGTAACCACCCCAAAAGTACAGCAGCAATTAGAAAGTCTTCGAGACGAATGGCAACGAATGTGTCCGGCACAAAAATAAGCGGAAACTTTGGGTAAAGCGGGATTACTAATAAAAGCAGTCCCGTAGCATACTTAAGAAAACTGTTTTCTACCTTTGCAAATTTTGTAAGTTTCATATGGATAAGGCCTCGGTGTAAATTGATACCAGTTCTGGTTTTTTTAATAAGCTATAAAGTACCATCCGACCCAATGAGCCCAACTTTAAGATTGCTTTTAGGATCGAACGTTGCCAGGATGGTTTATGTTTGGTGAAGAAATAGAGTAAGCCGTGCATTTCACCAAGAATTGCCCCCCTTAGCCCAGTGGTTGAGCTTCCTCCTTTGAGGTGAGTTATCCAAACTGAGGGGGTATACCATATGGAAAAACCAGATTTATGCACGCGGTATGCCCATTCAACTTCTTCACCGTACATAAAAATATTTTCGTCAAAACCCCCAAGCTTGTGATAAACCTCACTTCGTATTAATAAACATGCGCCCATTAACCAATCGACTTTGTGTTCTTTGCTGAATTGCCCTTGTTGCTTACCTGACAGATACATGCCTCCGCGTTGATAGAGCGGAAGGAATCGACTGAGAAAAGGTAAGTCGTCAATTCCCAGAAATAAGATCGTCGTGGTCAAAATGGTGGGAAAATTTCCACCCGATGTTTGAATCCTTCCATCGGGATAGCGTAGTTGGGGGCCGACGACTGCGGCGTATTGATGGTTGTCCAGCCAGGAAACTAATTTATCTATTGCCCTATTGGGAACTATGGTATCTGTGTTTAAGACCAAGAGATAACTACCCCGCGCTATTTTTAATCCCCAGTTATTCCCTGTACCCATACCGAAATTTTTACCTGTTTGAACTAGAATTACACTCGGAAAATGTTTTTTTATAAAATTTACACTCCCATCGGTCGAGCCATTGTCGACAACAATTATTTCCTTTGATATTTTTGTATTTTTAATGACAGCCTTAAGACAGTTGGCAAGCAGCAAAGGAGTGTTCCAATTAACAATAATGATTGATACTAATGGCCTATCCACGTCTCGCCTCCTTAACCTGGGCTAATAACCTGTTGATCGCAACGTAAACCAAGAATAAAGACGTCAGGCCAATGGATGTCCTAATGAGACCATTTGACGGCACCATTTTCACGGTCACTTTGGTCTTGTATTCGTGCGCATCGACAATCATTACCTCAGTATCTTTTTGTGCAAAAAAACCGCTGACAAATAACGAATCGCGAAAAGGGTGCACAAATTCTTCTAGATAACGGCTCTTTGTCTGGTCTCTTATTATAGTTTGAGCCTCTTCAGGCGGATAATTTAATTGCCTTATCGGTAATGACAATCCAAGAAAGCTTTGTTTTGAGAACTCTTTGAAAAAATAATCCATGATTTGGGCTCTATCCCAGTCGGTATAATACCCTTGTCTGAGGGGGTCCTCCATATCGGCCGGTTCGCTTGACTTTAAACTGCCCGGCATCGGCTGGGGAAATGGCGGAGATGGCAACAAAAGGTAAATAGCAAAAACAAGAAAAGTTAGGATTATTGGCAACTTATACCAAAAATCTTTGAATAAAATCTTCATTGAAATAGCCTTGTTCGCCCAAGATTGTAAGAAGGACTAAATTGTCTCCTTTTCCTTAACACTTTTGCCGGAACACCGCCTACAACCGTAAATTCGTTAACATCCTTTGTCACTACCGCCCCCGCAGCAACGACAGCCCCTCGGCCAATTTTTACTCCCGGTAAAATAATCGCTCTTGGTCCGATAAAGGTATAGTCATCGATGGAGACTGGTAATTCTCTTGCTCGAAAATCTTCAGAATCAATGTCGTGTTGGGAATTATAGATTAAGACTTGAGATGCAATATCTACTTTATCACCAATTGTTATGGGCGCTCGTCCGTCTAGAAAGACATGGTCACCGATAATTGAGCCTTTACCTATGGATATCCCCGAGGGTTTAAAGAATCGGGCCCCGATATGAATCTTGCTTCCTTGTCCAATTTTTAGTCCACTAAGCGTAAAGAAAAACTTCCTTATAATATATATAGGGCAACCGGCGGCGTAGTTAAGCAACATCAACCAAAAATCTTCCCACCAGCTGATAAGCCGAGTTAAAGCTTTGTTAAGAGCGACGCCTCCAGCGAGTGGCCGTCCATCTTTGTCGGTGAACAAAATCCCTTTCTGGCTTATATGAATGTTCTCACTGTATAACATTTTCTAATACGGCAAGAGTTTCTCTAGTTGCTTTATCCCAACTAAAATTAGGGACTCTTTTAAGTCCATTGTTCACTCTTTGGGACCGTTGTAGGTTTGATAGATTTGAGACATAGCGCAGTGACCTTGCGATATCGTCAGTGTTGTAAGGATCCACGTATATCCCGTCCTTCCCTACAATTTCCGGTAGACTTGATACATTTGAGACGACAACGGGTACTCCTGAAGCCATAGCTTCGAGAACTGGAATACCAAAACCCTCAAAGAGGCTGGGCATAATAAACGCCTGGCAGCCGCTTACAAGATATGGTAAGTCCTCTTCGGGAAAAAATCCAGTAAATATAATTTTACCGGTAAGTCCCATATTTTTTGCTTTCCTAAAAATTTCTTCGTACAACCACGCCTTTTTTCCTGCGATTACTAGTTTGATGGAATTATTAATGGCTTTTTCCCTGATACATTTCGCATATGCTTGAATTAAGCGTTCTACATTTTTACTGGGTTTTAATGAGCTAAGAAAGAGTAAATATGGAGGTTCGATGTCGTATTTCGTAAGTACTTTTCTTATGACCGAAATGTCTCTTGGGAAGAATTTGTTATTTTCGAAACCAGGATAAATAACGGTTATTTTTTCCGGGGGGAGTTGATAATTTATTATCAAATCTTTCTTGGTATATTGAGATATAGCGATTATATGTTTTGCATTCTTAATAGAGTAGGCGGTCCAGTTTCGAAGCTTAAAATAATCGCGAAACCGAAATTCCTGCTTGTTCCTTAAGAAACCTAAATCCATAATAGCGATGACCGTGGGCATGGGCGCAAAGCGAGGAGCATAGTGACTTGGACTAAAAAAAACATCAGGACGTGGTCGGTGGAAAAAAAGATTTAAAGGTAGACTCCACTGAGTCCACAATTTGGGTGGACCAATCACGCGATAGTGCCAATTATACTTTTCTCTAGGGAGGTCAGAAGCGGGAGGAGTCGACAGGTAAATCAAGAAACGATGTTTAGTTTTGTTTGCCCAAAGTCCTCTTAAGAGTCCAAGGGCAAATTGGTTTACGCCAACCCTTTGTTGGATATTGGCCTCATTGCCATCGACCCCTATTAATAAAGAACGTCTATTTTCCATTATTTAATAATAATGCTTGATTATAAACTGCTAATGTCTCTTTTGCCGTTTTGTCCCAAGAAAATTTTTGTGCCTGAACAAGACCCTTTCTCGTAAGAATGGCGCGATCTTTCATGGCAGTTTTTATCCCGACTGCGATCTCATCAGCACTGAGTGGGTTAACTAAAACTGCCGCCTCGCCTGCAACCTCAGGTAGGCTTGATCGATTGGACGTAACGACCGGAGTTTCACAACTCATAGCTTCAAGTACAGGTAAACCAAATCCCTCATATAAGGACGGATATACAAAAGCTTCTGCAGATGAATAAAGGGCGGGCATATCCTCAAGGGGTACAAAGCCTATTGGATAGACGTTATCAGTCTTAACT
>LCJH01000041.1 GCA_000999595.1 Microgenomates group bacterium GW2011_GWA2_44_7 | reverse complement strand
CAGCCGGCTTCCCCACCGGCTGCCCCCGCCCCGTTGGCACCCCCGCCGGCGCCGACGAGGGGCACACTTCCGGGGCCGACGGCCACGCCGTCGGCGAACCCATCGCCGGCACCAGTTCCAACCGCCCCGTTGGACTGGGCCAACACCAGCCCCACGGGCAGGCTGGTGATCGTCCTCAACGCAGCCCTGGCCGGGCAAGCCAGGTTCTGCGTCAAGGGTGGTGAATGCCACACCACCCAGGAATGGCTGGACCAGCTATCCAGCCAAAAATTTTCCGGGATCGCCCCACCTGCCCCAAATTGGTGGGCGAACCGCGAACAGGGCAAGGTACCCTGCCCCGTGGTCATCGCAGCGGTTATCTGGATGACCAAAGCCCGCCTCGAAGGCGGGCGGGTCCGATTCTCGTCGGGACTGCTCACCGACGAGAATATCTGGCCCCGGTTACTCCCGGCTGGGGCGGCCGGGAACGCCATTGGGACATTGGCGGATTGGATTTCGTATATCCGCCAATTTTGCCCCGAGTGGCTCCTCGTTTTTAACGACGGAGCCGTTCAAATCACCCGACCTGGGGACGGGGCAACCCAGGTAATGGCGGCCGTGGGGGCGGTTGCCATCATTGGGGTCACGACCGTAGGGATCGTGGCCCTGATGCCCGAGGGTGTGGCGGTCACGATTACGTGGACCGCTCTCCGCGCCGCCGCCCCGGCGGCCGCGGAGCTCCTCTGGGCGGCGCTTCGCGCACCGCCGCCCTTTCCCGCGCCCTAGCAGGTAGGGAGAACGGGTTCGGCTTTGCCAACCGGACCCGTTCTCTAACATTTTCAAAATTTAGCGCTAAAATAGCCTAGTTTCTATAAATCTAAATAAATATGACAGGTCGAGAAAGAGTAAAATCCGAAATAAAACAGGAGCAAGGTGCTCAGGGTAATGGTTATAAACCAACGCCTTTCGAGATGTATTTTGGGATTACTTTTGTTGAGGCTAACGCCGCCATTGAAGCAATGGAAAATATTGCTAAAGAGTGGAAGGAGATTTGCGATCGGGCAAAGGGTTACGGATTAACTCTTGTCAACTACATTATCCGAAGCGGTGAAGTTAGTGAATGGCTCGAATTAGAAGGTCACGAACAAGATTTTATGTCACCGCTTAACACACCCAATAAAGCGGTAACAAAAATATCAGTTGCCGAAGCCTCAGAGGCTATAGCCAGTATCAACGCCGTTCTCGCAAGTTGGAACGAATATAAAGACAAGGTTGATAGGTTAGAAATGACTCTAGCTGACTATCTAATCAGAACCGGCGGGGTGGATTGTTGGGTACGAGTAAACGGAAGTAGCGACGGTATAGTTTGGGCTTCTTCGCGAGGAGATACTCGTCCTACTACACTAAGCAGGGATTTGACCGTCAAATTTAGCGGCTCTGGCGCAACCCGAGGAAAAAGAGTCTGCGAAACGACAGGCAAAAGTCCAAACGATAAAGCGGACCATAATCACCAAGATAAGGAAAATACTCAAGCCCCAAGGAAACGGCAAAAAAGGAATAAATCACAAAGTGCAAGAAAAAGGAGACTACTTAAATTGGCCGATGAAGCGGCCATGGCCGAAACAGTAAGGCAAAAACAAAAAGAAAAAAATGCTCTGAAGATAGCTCGGAAAAAACGAAATCTTTCTAAAAGAAAAGCAACAAGCCGCAGATGAGCAAACGAAACACCAAAATATGACCATCGAAAGAGTTGACCTGCGAGAAATTTATGAAATAAGGCAAGCGCTCGAAGCGCATGGACTACCCGTGGCAACAATAGGGCGAGACAAAATGAGGGTTGCACGATTTTTGTCTATCTTACCTGAAATCCTAAGGCGAGCAAGGTTACAATCAAAAGTTTCTTGCAGACTTACTAATTTACTTAAATTATCCGCCTTAGGAAGTTTACAAGAGTACTCCACTCCACCGACTATTTATTTTGCAAACTCCGAGGATTCGCTTCGCCAAATTGTCGACAACGCTCTGGAAAATATCGATATAAAAAGACCGGATGCCATTAGAATCCTTCTTGATTTACCCCTCAAGTACCAGGCGAAGTTTGTGTCCCTCTTAGATATTCTTCTGGTTGACTATCTACAATTCCTCTGTTCGCAGGTCAGCCGTGACAGGCTGATAGATTCTGATCGCGGAGATACGGGACAACTGCTGACCAATAATGCCGATGAGTTTGATATCGTAGCTAATATTTTAACAAACAAGGGACTCAGAGAGCGCATCGCAAAAGGCAAAGGAGCTTTTAAAAACTTATCCGAGGATGATCGACGGCACATTTTCGTCACTCTGGGTTTGTTTATAGAAGAGGCATTTGACTAAGGATTCTGCAGAAATTTTCTAGTCCCTCTTTCGCTCTTCCTTCGGTCTTCGTGAAAACTTTTTCTGGCTAGATTCTCTGTATAACTTTATTACTCTTTACAGTACTTCTTGGCAGCATAACCATACTATCGACTCGAAGACCTGCTCGCACAAATTCTTTGTCTATCCTCCGTAACGGCCGTGTGCCACGGTCTTGCCTCTGTCCACACCGAACGACTAAGGTAATCATAAATGGCCAACGAAACTTCTTGCCGGAACAATTTAAGGTCTCTAATTTTCGAGGAAATAGCTAAACCGTAAAAAATCAACAAGAAGGCGGTGGCCTTTTGTCTGGTTGTCTCTCCCCCGTTTTCAAACTCATAGCGAACAAACGGGCTATTCCTGTCCAGCTGATCGTCACCAGCGAGAGTCCGACAAACTTTATAAAAAATTTCCGTTGCTGTTCCCTTGTCAATAAGAGAGTCTATCGGAGGTATTTTTCGTCTTGACCTCAAAGTTAGCGTGGCTAAATCTCTGGTATAAGAACGTAGCTGGTCTATTCCCTCCTCGGTAAGAGCTTGGTGAAGTCGATCAGCTGAGTTTGCCACATCAAGTAGCATTTCTCTTCCTTCTTCTTGCAGTAAAAAACGAATTACTTCGATAAGAGCCTTGTAGTTCTCTTTCTTCCCTGTCTGTTCAACGCGCGTTAGAAAATTAGTGATAGCTTCAATAAGGTAGTCTTGCTCCTTCATGGTGCGAATCTTACTAGACTTACAGTTAATATTCAAAATAATCGCTTTTTTGCATATTTTAAAAGGGTTTGATTATAAAAATCGCAGGACGGGTTGAGATTCGCCAATTCTCAACCCGTCCTTCGTCCTACTGCGCTAGTGGGAAAGGACATAGACCCCCACTAGCGCGAACTCGGGCTGGCCCGACATCGCCGCTGTCCCGACGATGACGAGCCCGGTCCCGATCCAAAGGATCCGCTGCGCCGCGCGCAGCAGGACCCCGTCGGGACCGAAGTGGGTGTAGTCCCGATCCACCCACTTTCGCCGGACGGTAACGGCGCCGCCCGTTACCCCGTCTTCAAGAGCGTCGAGGTCCGGCTCCTCGACGACGTCGAACTGGTCTTGGCAGTACGCCCGCAAGAACGCGAGCGCCTTGTCGAGAGACCAGTTCAGTCCCTCGCCAGAGAAGTCTGGCATGTACTCATGCCAGACTTCCCGCCAGAAGGTGACGGCGCCGGGGTCACCGCCGTCACCTTCGATGCCGCCCCGCCACAATGCCCGATAGACAGTCGGGCAAAAGTCTTGGGGTTTACCGTACCGGGCCGGTACGGCAAATTGGAAATTTTTCCCCTCCGGGGGTGGCGTCTCCCGGGGGGTCGGGGTCGGACGCAGGCGGATCTCCGTTTCCACCTGCGCAAGACTGATCGGCCCTGCCTCCCCGGGCACGGCCGACCATCCATATTTTTTCATCGCCCAGCGCAGCCCGACCAGCTGCGCTGTCGTCATGCGGCCGACCATCGGCCGCTGAGCCCCCGGACGGGGGCGCAGCACCAGCGTCGGTGCTGCCGTGCTTGTCGGCGCCGGCGGTGACGCTTTCGCTGTCGCCGCCGGCGGAGGAGCCGGCGGGACGGGGACCGCCGGTGGGGAGGCCGGCGGGGGCGAGGTGGGAGTGGGCGTCTCTTCGACGCACCAGAATTCCCACCACCCGCAGCTCCCCAGCTGCGGGTGGACCGCCCTCGGGGGGGTGGTTCCGGCTGCCATGGCCGGAGTGGCCACCCCCAACAACAAGCTCACGACCGCCATGGCCGTGAGCAGCCGGCTAGCCCGGCGGATTTGGGTGATCATATGACTCCTTTCCGGGACCGATCCTCAATCGACCGGCCCCGAGTTTCACCCTACAGAGAGAAAAACCTAAAGAGACTCTCTCCGAAAGAGTCTGCCTGATAGGTTCTTCTGCCCATAGGGCGAAACAAAGGAGTTTTATTAGTAGGACGTTTTTTTAAATGTGCGTCTGCTTCTTTATAAACAACAAGGCCGCGACGGCCTTTTTCAAAAAAGAAGCACGATAAAAACGCTATTGCAGGCGCGAATTGCCGACAATAACCAAGAGGTGTTGACAATAAAAATGGACCTTTTTCAAGGTCCGAAAAGGGGTATTAGAATATGCCGCACTCATTACTATGGGCAGCGGTAGACTGGGCAGATTATATCACTAGAAAGGCCCAAATGATTGCCAATCATGGAAATTTGGTCTATATTATAAGTTATAATGGTTTCTGACTCGCTTAAGAGCCTTCTGGCTTATGCTTCGGATTGGGAAAGGTTAACGGTTTACCCGACAAAGAAAGTTAACCCCAAAAAACCTTCTTTGACTTTTGACAAGGATTCTGGCCAGATATATCTCCCCTATCCTTTTGTCGCTCCCAACACCAAGAAGTCAAACAAAAATGCTCACCTTGAACGATTGTTTTACTGGGATTCACTCTTGATCATTAAAGCGTTAACGTCGTCTGGTAATAAAAAACTTATTAATCTGGCTCGGGCGCAAGTTGATAATTTTGACTACCTATTCAAGCTCTTTAGTTTTATACCCAACGAGGCGGATATTACTTTCTTAAGCCGATCGCAGCCGCCTTTCTTAACGACAATGATTCTGGATGTCTTCAAAGAAACAAAAGACAAAAAGTGGCTTTTGCAAAAAATTAAACTGGCTAAGGAAGAATACCGCTGTGTTTGGACAAGGACGGCCCAGGAAGCTATCGGGTGCGCTGTTCGTTTTGCAAATCACCGAGTGGATGGAACTGTCCTTTGCCACTTTGGCGACAGGGATGTCGCCAACGATGGCTATGCCGCCGAAGCCGAATCCGGCATGGACTGCACCCGCCAATATGGCAGTCGGGCCGGACGGTTTTTGTCCGTAATGCTCAACAGTTGCCTGTATAAATATGAAGTTGATTTTGCCGAAGTGGCGCGTATGTTCAAAAACAAAAAAGAGGAAAACTATTGGTTAGCGGCGGCAAAGACAAGGAAAGCTCAAATGAATAAATATTTATGGGATGACAAGCGTGGTTACTATTTTGATTATGATCTGGACCTTAAACGGAAAAATACCGACTACTTTGGTTTGACCGGTTTTATGCCGCTGTGGACGGGAGCCGCCTCAGAAGAACAAGCCGCCCTGGTTAATAACTACCTACCGAGTTTTAAAACACCGTTTGGGTTGACAACCGCAACCAAAAATTCAGCCCCGCCCAAAAAAGTTTCCGCCCAAATTGCGGCCTTGCTTGATAAAGCTAACCTACCGCCCATCGTCCTCCCGAGGATAAATGATCTTTTTAAACCAAAGCAATGGGATTATCCAAATATATGGGCACCTTTGGAATATTTTGCCTTGGCAGGACTAGTAAAAAATGGTAATGCCGAACAGGCTTCGAAGGTAATGAAAGATATACTCTCTACACTGGCAAAGTATTACAAAAAATACAAAACACTACCGGAAAAAATTAACGGCTTAACCGGTGATACCGGAGGTAGTTTCCATTATAAAGACCAGGCCGGCTTCGGTTGGACAAACGCCCTAGTGGTGATCTTGGAGCGATATCTAAAGATAAGAGCGTTAGCTTAGTGGGCAGCGCTAGAACGTTCCATCAACTTCCACAGGCACTTCCCCACTCGGTACCAACAGGGCAAGGTTTGCCATAATGACATCTAAATAGTTCCAAAATTCTGTAATGGCCATGTCCAAGACAAGGTCGGACTCTGTTCTTTTGATTGGCGGTGAGGGGAGTTTATCTTCAAGAAACTCTGTGACTAGCTCCCAAAGCCTTGTGATTTCAGTAATTAGACCCGGATCTCTTTTTAACTGGTCCATTGTTAATTGCCGTAATAAATCACCGTACTCCCTCAACCTCCCCCTGTCCGTTTGCCATTCCACTAGTTCCTTATCAGTCATCCCTTCGGCTAATCTCTGGCACAATCTTCCAATAATGGGAGGAAAGGCTACCTCAACAATTTCCAGAAGTGGGTCTCCAAGTCGTATTTCGCCTCTGACTCGTTCTTTCGCTAAAGCAGCACTAATGGCAGGAAGCTGTGAAGTCGTCATTTATGGCGATAATACTATTTGATCTTTGTATTTACAAGTCAGCCAAGCGTCAGACAATAAGGGTCCAAATTCGCAGTTATTGGCTTATCGAGGTAAACTCTCGCCAAGATTATAATTTTCTATGGCTGAACGCGTTAAAAAGCAGTACTTTCCGCTATTTTATTTATTGAGAAATATGGTATCTTTCTCTTTTCGTGTCCTTTTAATATGAGTGAAAGAGACCAAAGATCACGGGAAATTGCAGCCGAAATTGAGGCGGCATTAGACTCGTTTATCCTCTATTTAGATGATGATCTACTGTGCGTAAATAAACCTTCTGGCATTCCTATGACTCCCAGCTGGGGGTATGATGTTAGCCTAACAGAAGTCCTAAGATCGGCAACAGATAATAGTAATCTTAGCCCGGCTCATCTTTTAGATAGAGAGACAAGCGGAGCAGTTGTTTTCGGACTTACAAAAAGAGGTCTAGCCAGGATGGCTTATCAATTTAGACAGCGAATGATTGAGAAAAATTATCTTGCGTTAGTAGGCGGAAGATGGGCAAAAGTGGCGGGGGTAGTAGCGCCCATGATCAAAGGCCAAATCGACAAAGAAGAAGGTAAAATTTCCGCCACCGGATTTAGTCCGATTGCCCAATACCTAGATGAACGCGAGAACGCCTTTACTCTACTTTCTGTTCGACTTTTAACTGGCCGAACCCACCAAATACGAGCTCATTTATCTCATCTTCGATTACCAATCGTCGCCGACTGGCAGTATGGTTCGCCTTTTACTCATAGCCGCTTTTTATTACACTGCTACAGACTAAGCTTTCATCCACCCGCCAGCGAAGAAAAGATCACCGTAACTGCCCCAGTCGCAAATGATTTTTGTACTTATACCGACGGCCTTCTTGTTGATCACGAATACGA
>LCJH01000040.1 GCA_000999595.1 Microgenomates group bacterium GW2011_GWA2_44_7 | reverse complement strand
CAACACTAAACGGAGACACCACTCCCTGGAGTTGCAAAGCCCGCTGGGATACTTTGTTGCGAAAGGAGGAATGTCGCAAATGTCCTTGACTTATACACCCAATTGCCGTTAAGAGAACTTTTTGCTATGCTGTACACATCTTCGGGGAGTAGTTCAGCAGTAGAACGCGCGCATGGGGTGCGCGAAGTGGCAGGTGCGACTCCTGTCTCCCCGACCAAAGTTCACCAAACAAGAGGAAGCTCGTCACAATCGAACTATGACTAAGAAAAGGATCGTTAAGTTGGTCTTCCTGTCTATCGCCTTATTCGTTTTAATTGAATTTCTTAATTTAATCTGGAAGATACCCCTCAAGAGTAAAAATACCTCAAGCGCCACTGAATTAAGAACTGAATATTTCAAAGGACTGCTTGGGGGGTTATATATAAGAAGATTTAGAGAATGCAGTAGTTGGTTCTTCCCATTCTCAACGTGCGATTCTCCGGACCCTTTTCCTTTCTTGCGTGACCGCCTTGTAAAGGGGGCCGATCCGGACAGTTTTGTATTTGTTGGAAGCATTTCAAAGCCACCTGACTGGAATTCAGCCAGTGATATTTATAAAGACAAAAACTATGTCATAATCTACGATGAAATTATCCCTGACAGCGACCCGCAGAGTCTTCAGGTCTTGGATGGATACGCAAAGGATAAGAAAAATGTTTACGCCGGTTCAGTATTTAGGCACCTTGATACCTCAACTTTTGAATTGTTAGGCTGCAACTTTTTTCGTGATGCATCCAACATTTACAATATTTTTTACGAAGGCGGTAACAAACCGTTGAGCTTCATTGATAAGAATTCTTTCGAGATGATTGACCGTAAAGGGAAAGCATGTAATTTAGTACCCTATGTAGCTAAAGACAAAAATTGGTTTTATGGTTCCGATGCAACCGGAGTAACAAAAATGCCTAACAGCAATTAGTCGTGTTCATGTCTACACTCAAGCCCATGAGACAAGAGAATAAAAACTTTCTTTATTTGCCCAAAAGAATGTATTTTTGTATTCGAAAAGACAGGTTCTTATCCTAGGGAAAACATCGATCAAGGGCGACTCCTGTCTCCCCGACCATGATCAACCTTGATTACAAAACATTCCTAGACAGATGGTTTTCGCACATAGATGCTGTCGGCATTGATTACTCCTCCTTCAAGTTAGACCATCTTGGCTACAGTGCTTCTTCAAAAGAAGATTATGAACTTGTCAAAAATGAATTTCTGAGATTCTCAACTCTCCAAAAAGAACCCCTTGTCTCCGGAAGAAGAGTCGGGGTCTTTAAACTTAACACCCCCTGGCTTTATAAAGATCATTCAATCAACGCCCTGGAACTTGTGGAACCCAGAATAGGGGAGAGCTCAATAACCGATTTCGAACATGCTAAGTTTACCGTCAACCTCCCATTGGAGTCTCTTGCCGAAAAATATCCCCACCTGCCTTGGGATCAAGAAAGCCTCAACCGACCGGAATTTCCCCGCTTAAAATTGGTATTCCCGGACAAGACCGAAGTAAAGTTTAACTGCGAACCAATCCTTGCAAGTTAGCCTTCCAACTCCCCGGCCTAGTTCTCCTCCCTAGTCTTTGTCCCCGCCATTAGTCCAACCCTTTCGCCAGTTATTACGCCGACACTTACTCTGATCCCGCCACCAATTCTTACCACCGAGCCAACCTTGTTCCAATTCTCCTTCCTCCACCCCCGCAAGTTCCTACCAACATCGCCTCGTCGTCGTATATATAATTAAAATCCTTCTATTTGATAAAATAAAGCACATGGCAATCCCAAAATACGACGACCTTTTCAACCCTCTCCTGCGGGCACTACATGAGTTAGGTGGATCTGCCTCCATTTCAGAAACAGAAGATAAAGTCGCCGAAATATTAACCCTTTCAGACGATGATCTAAACGAAATCCACGGCGGAAATAGGACTAAACTTAGCTATCGACTCGCTTGGGCCCGGAACTATCTAAAAAGATATGGATTATTAGAAAATTCTGCTAGGGGCGTCTGGTCGCTAACTTCGTTAGGTAATGAAACTAAGTCTGTTGATAAGGCAGAAGTTAACAAGAAAGTAAAAAGTCTTGATCTAACCGTGGAAGTTGCCGATGAAGTGACCGTCAAAGGTAAGGTCTCGTTAAAGCAAATTGTCTGGCAAGATGAGATGTTAGAGATTCTAAGGAAGCTTCCACCCGCAGACTTTGAGCGACTTTGTCAAAGAATCTTGAGAGAGGCTGGATTCATCGAAGTAGTCGTCACTGGTAGGTCTGGCGATGGGGGTATTGACGGAAGAGGGATTCTCCGTGTGGGAGGATTTTTAAGTTTCCGCGTAATATTCCAATGTAAAAGATATAAAGCAAGTGTTACGTCTCAAGAAGTAAGAGAGTTTAAGGGTACAATGTCAGGGAGAGCAGATAAGGGCCTGCTTATTACCACCGGATCTTTCACGAGGGATGCAAAAGCTGAGGCTGCTAGAGATGGGTCACCACCAATCGATTTGGTTAACGGCCAGCAACTTGTTGAAAAAATGAAAGAACTTGGTTTAGGTGTTAAAGTAAAAACAGAAGAAGTCGTAGAAACCGACCAAGGTTGGTTTGAGAATCTCTAGGTTTTTCAAACCTTTTGAATGTTCGCCGTGTCAGATGTAATATCTCCACTTGACGTAGTCATTTTCAGGTTAAATATTAATTTTCTCGCCTTGGTAGTTCGGGGTCTTGTTATCTCCATCTCATAGAAGCTTCGCTTAAGAACGCCTTTTCTTTAAGAGAGGTTATTTTAAAGGCAATCTTTGCTTACTGGACTATCGCCAGCTCATTTCGAAATGCCATCTTTCCTTCCGCCTACCATTTTGGCCTGCAAACTTTCACCACCGTCATCTGGCCATCAACAATATCGGAGCGGATTTTCTCGAAGCGATAAAGCGACAAAAGGAGAGATTGCTTATTAACCTCAGGCGATAAATTCGCACACCCGGCGTAAATGTCTCAACCGGTCGTTTTCTATTGATATAATCACGTCATGGGAAGAGATCTCGATCTAGAAATATCTGGAGGATACCATCGTGAAGTGGGATCTTCGTGCGGACTCAGGGTGTTTGTCACTAACACGAAGGCAATTGAGGAGATTGCTATAACGGCAGAAAAACGTAGAATGGACGTTCAACGGTTAGCAGTCGGTGAAACAATGCTTATCGAAAGAGATCAAATTGTTTGTAGTCAGATGGCCAATCCTTGTATGACTGGAATAGTACTAGCAGAAATCGGTTTGGGTTGTTTCCATAGCGACGAGGAGAGGTTGACGGAACAACAGAGCGCATTGGTACGCACAGCAGCTGATGGGCTGGTCGGAAGCGGGCTGGAAACGATAAGGCGTTACCGTGCTTTCTTAGAATCGCACAATATTAGAGTAATTGAGCCGCCCAAAAAGTTTCTGGGGCAACAGACGGACTTTAATATCTTGGTGGTTACGGTTAACCTGCCTGATGTTCCCCAAGGGGTTTATTACGCGTACTCTTGAATTCTTTCACTTATTCCATCCGACGGATGGAACAATATGGGAAGCTTTACATATAAGCTAAACAGACTAATAATCTAAACCGTGGACAAAATTGAAAAGTTTGTCGAGGACTTACAGCTTGTAGATAAAAACAAAGCCGAGATAGTAGAAACGATCCGTATCCTAGTTCACAAAACTAACCCCAACATAGGAGAAAGATTTATCTACGGGGGCATTGGATTCTTCTATTTCGATCGTCAGATAGGTGGCGTTTATGTCAGTAGAAGTCACGTCTCTGTTACACTAAGTAACGGTAAATCTTTGAAGGACCCCAAAAATCTCTTGCTTGGATCTGGCATTTATCGAGGTTATCTTAAATTCACTGATCCAAAGGATATTGACGAATCAACCATCAAAGATTTTTATGAACAAGCAGTCGATTTTGAAAATAAAAGCAAATGAAACATCTCTCCTCGGAAAAATTTAACAAGGCTAGGGAATTTGTTACCATCCATGCCCGCCCTTTGGATTTAGCTCTCTATAATTACTACTTTAAGAACCAACGCTTTCCAGTATTTAAGCAAAGTAGGCGCTTCTCCAAAATATTGCTTAGACGCTCTTGATTATTTTAGTCAAAGTTACTCCGAAAAATATGGCAAGTGGCTGGCTGTAACACCGGAAGTTAACGACTCACCCCACGCTATTTGGTGGCAATATGACGAGAGTAAACAAAGTGACGATTCCACCTGGGGTAACCCAACCGTTGAAATTCTCGGCTACCTCCAAACTCTTCCCAATAATTTTGATTCTAAGAAGTTAATTCAACTTAGGAAGAAAGCGCTAATGAGACTTTTTACTGCCGAGTCCATGGAACTTCATGAAATTTACTGCTACCAAAGATTGATGATTTCGTTGACAGGTGAAGAGAGAGCCTCAGTTGAAGGTAAACTGATTAATCTAATAAGCGACACTGTAGAAAAAGATCCGACTAAATGGGGAGGCTATGTGGCCCGTCCGCTTAACTTCGTCGATAGTCCTGACTCTCCCTTCTATCAAATGCTTAAAGACGGCGTTCAAAACGAGCTGGATTATTTGATTGAGCAACAAAATATCGACGGCGCCTGGTACCCGAACTGGGAGTGGCCGACGTATAAAGACACTTGGGAAAAAGTTAAGCTGGAGCTCGCTGGAAAAATTACCGTTGATGTCCTCCAGACTTTAAAACGCTTTGGGCGGATTTAGGTCTAACTTAGAGTTGCAATTACCAGAATTGAAGTAAATTCCCATTGCGGGCCGGTGTTTGGAATAAAATAAGACATTATTACTTTAAGCATAAAAGGCCTGACAGGATCTTTTTAGTAAGTACCTGCTGGGCTAGAACCCGAAGTCTTCCGTCCTCACCTTAGGAACCAATTTTAATTAAGACTACACCCATTATCATCACCACGCTTCCAATTACCGTTTCCAGCTTCGGCTTGTCTTTAAAAACAAAGAAACTAATAAGCAGAACCATAAGAAGTTGCATTTTAAGTACCGTTGCTACTAGACCGACGTCACCCCCGCCAACAGCACTAAACGCTAGAATAGTCGCGATTGCATTAAGTAGACCAAGTATTAAAAAAAGCCTCCGATTTATTGAAATTTGTTCAAGAAATCCCTTATTCCGGACAATAAGTATCGGCAACAAGGCTGCAATTACGATGAGGTTTTCTGTTAAGAGAGTAAATGTTGTACTCCGGGGAGTCGTGTTAGTTATCGCTACCTTATCAAAAATGATTACGACACTTTCAAGTACAACCGAGATAATCATTAAATAGGAAGCCCGATTTCGGACGAGAACGCGAATAGGCTGAAGAAATCCTTCCCCAATGGAACCGATATTTAAGACATATGTTCCGACTAAGGTTATGAGCACTCCAACCATTGCCAGAAGCGATGGTTTCTCCGAAAGTGGCGGCAACATAGCTACAAAGAGCGTAAACAATGGCCCGAGAGAAATAAGGGGGTAAATCGCAGAAAGTTCAGTCAATCGCATTGCTTTAAATCCGATAACCCTAGAAATTGTATACAGAGCCACCGAACCCCCGATTCCTATGAAAAAAAGTGGACCGACAGAGGGCACGCCCTCCTTAAGCGAGTAAAGAAGGATAATCGGTGTCGCGAAAACTAATGTGCACCAAGTGAGCACCGTGGCGCTCACACCGTGAACGAGCTTCTTGTCGACAACGACCGAAACCGCACCAAACACTGAAGCGATTAGAGCGATGTATAACCACATTTCATTTCCATTGTACGCCGCCGACTAATTAAGAGAAGGACAAGTTAAAGATATAAACTGAAAACCAGCTAAATTTGTTTCGTAGCTAAGTATTGACGAACCAAGCAACAAACGTGTACAGGGAATTAGTACTTTTAGTTTTATATCCTCTTTGTTGGATATATTTCCCCAAGTATTAAACATTTAACTTGCTTTGCCGCCCCGGAAGTGTTGAGCACTGAAAAAACCCTTATTATTGCGATTGCGAAATCCTGAGCGATATTAACTTATTCTACCAAACAAATTATTTTTCTTTCTTTGGAATCCCATCTTAATCCTTCCTGGCGGGTGGACTAAACCTTATTAAACTAAAAACGAACTCAACGAGGTAGACATTGTGCCCCGAAACTTTCTTGTTCTCTTTAGAATTCCCTCTTTGGTATTTTTAGTTTTATTACTTGGGGGATGCAAGGTTAGAGACTTTTACCGCTTTGTTTAAGACTTGTTGTTCATTACCGGTTTGCAGTAGTCTGCATGTTTCCCAGAACTCGAGTGGTATTTGTGTTTCCCCCCAGCTTTGTGCACCCTCGAGAATTGTCGTGAGTTTGGCCAAAGAAAAACCGGGCTTTTCAGTTTCAAGAAATAAGGCATCTTCTGCTCCAAGGTTTTCACCCAGAAATCCAATCATTTGTCGTTGGCCCTTACAGGCATACCATCTCATCACCCAACCCTGGCGCACCTCAGCTAAGAGAGGTGAATTTTCCTGCTCCGCCACTTCAAAATAATAACAAGAGAAATGGCCGGTAGGACTAACGCATAAAAATATGAGCTTGCCACGTAGGGGAATTTCGTGAAAGATAGTCTCTGATTCAACGCATTGTGGTGGAGTTATACCACCCGCCGAAACTGTTACCACTGCCCCATCCTCTACCTCGGGCGTAGTATCTACAAAAACGAAGGTGCTACATCTAACTAGGGGGATATTTCCGTTCCCTGGTACAACAACTTCAACCTTTGGACTTACGATGGTCGCTCTCATTTGGCCGTTTTCTCGCCAGCCTTCATTTGGAAACGTTCCGCCTCTTATTTTCCAGCTATGGCGTTGATGCCAGTTGTCAGGCTTATCTACGGGATTTACTACAAGTAATTGATCTTTTAAAACCATTATTCTACCCTTTATCTGCCCTCCGAATTTTGTCAACTAGCGAACGAGAGGGTTGCTTACTTTATAGCGCCTTCTCCAATTTTACAAAACTATCCCAATCATAAATCGAAATCGGACAGATCGGAAACCCAAGGCCAGTAAGTTCTTTTATCTGTTTTTTTAAAACCTCCGCCGTTACTAGGTCTGTCTTCGTTAAAAGAATGATCCTCCTCTTCTTCAAAAGTTTTGGGTCAAACTTCTCCAACTCCGAATTTACCGTTTGGTAATCTGCCATTATAGTAGTGGAGTTGGCTGCAATACAGTGAAGTAACATACCTACCTTCTCAATATGTTTTAAAAACTTAATCCCTAAACCTTTTCCTGTCGATGCTCCTTCTATGAGTCCCGGAATGTCGGCAATAATCTTTCCATCATGAACGCCTAAATTTGCTTCCAGCGTCGTAAACGGATAATCCCCCACTCCGGCATCGGCATTGGTCAGCTGGTTTAAAATACTGCTTTTCCCGGCGTTGGGTAATCCAATAAGTCCGTACTGGGCGATAAGCTTTAGAACTACTTTGAAAGTTTTCGACTCGCCCGCCAGTCCCGCTTCGGCTTTTGTCGGCGACGTATTAACGGAGGACTTAAACATATAATTCCCCCAGCCACCCTTTCCGCCCTTACATATGACCACCCGTTGATCAAGTTCATTAAACTCCACCTCTTCGCCGGTCAATATATTCGTGATAGTTGTCCCGATCGGTACAATAATTTCCAAATCTTTGCCGTTTTTCCCGGACATTCTTTTGCTGCTTCCTTTTTCGCCGTCTGCCGCCGTTAAAGTGTTGTCTTGAGGATAACGACCAAGTGCCTTTAAGTCCGAAGTAACCCTTATATAAACATCCCCGCCCACTCCACCATTGCCCCCGTCAGCACCGACCACCGACATTTTTCCAAAAGAAACACTTCCGGCCCCACCGTGCCCGGCGACTAATGTGAACTTAGTTTCGTCAACTAACATGGATTAGAGTATACACTGCCGAGGGTATGTTTTAGTTTCTAATGGTATTTTGGGGCGAAGTATTGGACAATTCTCCTCTTGGGCTTATACTCACGGGTATGACAAGGGAAAGGCTATTTCAACAAGACCCCATGGATTGGTTTAGGACCGGGTCCAAAAGATATAGCCCGTATCACTGGAACCAAATGGCGTTACAAGCGGGCCTGGCCGGAGTGTACCTGTCCGAATACGGTTTTCACGCGACTGACTCTGTTTGCATCGTCGGCATCGGCTTTGGCCGTGACTTGATCTTTGTAAATGATCAGCTCGTTCATTTAGGTAAAGTTCTCCCAAGGGTCGTGGGGCTGGACATAAACCTCCCTCGGTTGGTAGAAACAAAACAAAAACTTAAGGAGGAGGGGATAACAGCGGATCTTTTGGTCGGATCAATGAACACTATCCCCGTCCCGGCCGACACCTTTCTTGCCACAATTTGCCTTGATACGCTTGTTCATGCTGATGACCTAAAACAGTCTTTACTGGAGTTGAAAAGGGTCACTAGGCCCAATGGTTTAATTATTTGTAACCTCCCCACCTCACATACTCTTCCTGTCGACCTTCTTAAATCGGTCATTGTTGAAGGATTGCCGAGAACTATGTCTCTTGCTTTAGAAAGATTGATAAGTCCTAATGGCTTTTCCGCCCGCACAACCTATTATTTACCTCGGCAAATCGATAAAGTAATTTCCAGCTGTGATTTAGAAATAGTAGAAAGAAAATCATTCGCTTATGGTATGTATACATTTTTGGTCATACAAAAATGACGGTTATGACCCTGGCGTCTTATGTTCCTCATCCCATCGCCTCTCATCTTCCTGTGTCCCTAAATCATCGGGGTAAATAATAAGTACATTATCAGGAGGAAAATCATCAGAATCAATAATTATTCTCTGGCCTGTTTTTAAAGTAATCATTAACGTCCCCAATTCTGCAAACTGCCAAGACTCTAGCACCACTGCTTCTCCTGGTTCTTCTCTAGGTTGAAGATCACTCCGTCGCAGCGACTCGCCCATTTCTATAAGATAAGCTAAATAATTGAGTTCATAGTCATTTTTGCTAACTTTGCCTCTCTCCCGCCTACTGGCTAATTCTTTTAACTTTCCCTCTTTCTCCACTGAGATACCCAGGAAGCCGGGACCCTGTTCCGCTTCATGACCTAAGCTTGCAACCATAACAATAAATTCTACATCTTCATTGTATCGACCTTGTCAAAGTTTCTTTTACCTTCCTCTACTATTCACTCCTTGGCCAAAGTATTCATCCTCGCACTCATTATAAGAGTACGTGTTACTCCGCTAAATTAGCATTCTTATACTTTGAGTCCCCTGTTACTTCCTCTGCAAACCAAGAAGGACAACAAAACTCGTTTGCCTTTTCTTTCGATTCAAATTCCACTTCGGCCAAAACTAAACCTTTCTTTTTTCCGCCAAAAATATCCAATTCCACCTCGAGTCCTTCCGTCGGTATCCGATATCTTGTCTTTTCTATCCTCCGACCCTCTGTCTGATCCCACAGTCTTTCAAATTCCTCTTTGGAGATATATTCCTCGATTTCTTCTCTAGATCCTAGGGAAGTATCCTTTTTGGTTGTTTTGAAAAACGCTTCTCCCGCTTTTCTTATTCTCAGCTCTTCGCCTTTTGGGGAAACTAAATACCCCTGAAGAATTTCTGTTTTGGGATAGCTATTTAGTGAAGGTGGACTTTTGACCAGGAACTTCCTCTCTATTTCCAATCTTTTCTTAAACAACATCTCTCCTTGACTGGCCAGCATATCTTCCATCTCCTCAAGAATTGTGGCCAAGCGAAGATTAAATACTTCCTGGCTTTCACCGACATTCTCCTGGATAGATTTAAGCTCAAGTTGAATATTTTTATGGCTCTTCTGCGTTCGCGAATCCGCTAAACTTGTAACGCTGGCCAAAAATCGTCTGACCAAAATAACACATTTTTCGGAAATTTCCTTTTTCGATTTCGGTGGTTTTGATTTAAGCTGAGCTGTCTGGCTGATAAGGTCACGGACCTCTTTATGTTCACCCTTTGCCAGCAGCATGTAATTGAAAACCTCATAAAAGGCCAGCCCGATAAAATACCCTGCCACGTCAGCCGAAATTTTCGTCTTTAAATGGCTGGCACATGAGTTAAGAAGAGAAAGTGATCTCTTAAAATATTTCTCTGCCGCTTCGCTCTGGCCGGTTAACATTGAATCATTCATGTCATACTTCGTGGCACCTGAAAAAACGTCATAAATCATCTTTATAACCAGTATCGTCCCCATTCCACCTGACAGCACTACTAAAGTTAGATATTGCTTTCCCCAACTTGAGATAGGAGCAAAAAAGGGCGCATTGAGTGAGATCAGTGCCATAAGCGATAGGAAGATCAGCGAAGTTACAAAAGACCGATATAAATCAATAGTTAATTCGTTGCCAAAAGCCTCAAACTTTTTCTTAATATTTACAAGCGAGACGGCAAACCAAGCTGTGCCTGAAACCATCGTGATCGGAATAAGAACACTGCTTAAAATACTTGTATCAACGAAGAGCAAAGTCGGGATAATCAACAGGCCGTAGATTAGACTCTCTTTTGTGCCTCGGCCGTATTTCGTCGACAAAGACTCTGCTGCTGTCGCTTGCTCATTCGCATTTAAATCAATCTTGAGGAAACTTCTAAAAAGAACCTCCCTAAAAAACTTCTCAAACATACCGCAATTAAATCATATCAAAAAAAGCCGATATGTAGCTATACCCAACCCAAGAGCCGCCTCCCGCCCTAATAAGATCTACAACAGGTACTTCTTTATATTTTCCATATGCCCCTCGTAAGTTTCGCTGCAATGAATTTCTCTGCTGCGGTCATGAAGATAAAAAAGGCAGTTGGTCTCTTGCGGATTTAGAGCCGCTTCAATTGCAGCTAACCCAGGATTGGTGATCGGCGTAGGTGGTAGTCCCCGAAAGATGTAAGTATTGAAGGGGGACTGAAGTTTTTTATCAGCTACTGAAATCGGTGCCCACCAATAGCCTCCTGATTTTCCTTTAATATATTGAAGTGTCGCATCAATATCCAGTTTCATATTGTTTTCTAATCGATTCCAAATAATCCCCGAGATCAAATTCATATCTTGTGAGCCGGCCGCTTCTCTTTGAATAAGAGAGGCAATTTTAAGCCCTGTTGTCCAGCGAATATCCTTTGCCAGAAACTGTTCTGAAAGAGGAGCAAACTTTTCATTAAATCGGGCAATGAATCGCTTGGCGATCTGTTCACCTGATTCGTCTTTTGGCAACAGGTAGGTGTCGGGAAAATAGACACCTTCTTGGTACTCCGCTGTCGTTGTTTGATAATAATTATTCCATTGCTCGGTTTTACCATCGTCCCAGCCAAGTATTTTGGTCAAAACCTCTCCGATTTGTTCTTTTCTTAAGCCCTCAGGGATGATTAGCCAATATCCCCAGAGGAGACCGAAAGCCCACTCGTGTTTTATTAAGCCTTGTTCTTTTAAGACAGTGGCCACTTTGAAGTCCCCGCGTCTTTGAGGAATGACAAAAGTTACCGTCTTTTCTTCGCCTCCAACGGATCCGATTGCCCACCAGATGCCAACACCGGAAATACCCATCACCGTGATCAAGATAAATAACAGTACGACCAACTTTCGCATAAAAGCCTTCTCATCCTATGTTTCCCTGCCCAAAATGTCAAAACAACCCACAGGCTCGACTAAGTGAGTTTATTGCCAGATTAAATAAACGTCGACCGTTCGCTAACTAAGTTTCCTGTATAACGAACCCCAAAAGTAACCAAAAACCCAGGTGAAGGCCACCATGGTAACCCCGCCACCCAAGAAAGTTGCAAGGTCTAAATTAAAACCTGTCGCCGAGAGTCCAACCACTCCCATAAGCCAGCCCTGATAAACCTTCAGAGATAGTTCTGGTAATATCCAGATGAATAGCGACATCGCTACCCAACAGATAGCCGTCGCGGTAGCTAAGCTATTAGCCAAAGGCATTGGTTTCATTGTTTCTCACCTCCTTTGTCCACCGTTAAGTGGGTTTTACTTTTTCTGGATTTGCTTCCACAACCAAAATCCTACTAATACTAGGTCAATCAATACAACTATCCAGGTTAATTGCCCTAAAATACTCCAGGCTCCCACCAAACCGCCCATCATCCCATAACCTCCGTAACTTCCCATCATTGTGCCCACCTCCTTCCTAAATATAACTTACTCTTATTTTATCCACCCCGCAACCTGCTGCTTGGGGATACATTGTATTTTTACTATATGGATCACTTTCAAACTCCATCCCCACGGTAGACTACTTGGTTTTCCCCTGTCCTAAATAACTTGTCCTTATTATAAAATTGTTCTGTGCGGAATGACAGTGTTTTTATCGGCTATATCTTCTTATTTCTTAACTTAATAACTTGGGGGGCGTATCCGGTTGCTTCACACTTTTTAGTTTTTCAGACTGATCCTCTGGTTTTCGCGGGCATAGTCGCTACCTTGGGAAGTATTCCTCTTTTAGTACTTTTGGCTATCAAGAGAAAAACTAATGAACTTTTAAAGAGTTCGTCTTTGCCAAACTTTTTTGCTATCGTATTCTAAATGGTACATCACCGCCTCGCTCACGATTCTTACCGGCGCGGTTATTATTGTTTATCGAGGAATCGCTGTCCCGAACCTCGGTGATCTACTTATCGCTATCACCCCACTTTTTTATCAAGTTGCCCACGTCTTTGCCAAGAGGCTCATGCTTAAAGTTAAAGACCCAGATATTATCTCTACCGCTAGACAAATAATTACGGGGGTACTTTTAATTACTCTTGCCACGTTAAGGAATCCTAAATGGTATCTGACTGAGATACGACAAGATCAGATATTACCGATGATTATTTTTGCTGTTATTTTTATTTCTCTGGACACGGCCACGTGGTATCAGGCGATCAAAAGACTTCCCTTGGCAAAGGCGTCTTCCTTTTTACCCATCTCAGCGTTAATTGCTTTCTTTGGCTCACTCTTTTTCTTAGGAGAAACAGTCGGTTCTCAGCAGGTCTTGGGTGCCATTTTTATTCTCGGGGGTTTAGTTTGGATATCTCTACAAAGCCTTGCTGTTTTTAAGAAATAACTGACCGTTATCCTGTTTTCCTGTTATCCTATAAAGGTAAGGAGGTGATTACCGATGGCAGAAGAAAAGAAAGGTTCTGATGAACAAATGGCACTGAATATTAATCTTGATACGACTCCGGTTCTCTATACCGACAATGTACTGATTACAGTTAATCCCGACGGGGTTGTTTTAGATTTTTGCCAAAGATTGGGCACAACTAATCAAATACGTGTAGTCTCCCGTATCGGGATGAGCCGCGAGCACGCCAAGAAATTCCTTCAGTCGTTTGAGACAATCATTGCTCAATCCGAAGGCAAGCTCCAAACCGGCTCAGGAAAAATTACCAATTAAATAACCTAATGACCTAAGTCGGGGTTATTATTTGTCAATGTTGGTATCATCTCAAAAACCCTATTTCGGCAACTTGCTTATATCTAGAAGTTTAACATGAACTCCCCGCCTCCCTCCAAAACATAATAAATCCTCGCACGGTTTCCGACTGTTCTCTCTCCATATCCACCGGTAAACTGAGCGTAAGCCATTGTCGTTCCTCCCTCTATCTCCGGGAATTGATAATACCATCCCTTCACCCCTGCCCGTTCATGTAACACCGCATCTTTCTTCGCTATCTTTGTCACTAAAACGATTATACCAATCTAACTATTCTTTCGCTTGTTCTAACATACACCTCTTTTGGTTGTTATTCTCCCAAATCTCATTGTCTCACTCACAATAAGATTCAGAATTCGCTAATTATCGCCTAAATTGACACTTTCTTTAAAAGGACTAACATTCTGATCATGACCGTCGAAATCCCCCCTCCCACCCTAGATCAATTATTAAGTGAGACTACCCTTGCGGCAAAAGATTTTTTTGACAACCGACTTGCGAACCTTAGAGATCCACGACCAGGTCAAAAAGTTACTTCTCTTAGAGATGCCCTCCCCGGTGGCCCGTTGATGCCGGGCAATGCCCTTGTTGATATTGATCGAGTCGTTACATTTAATTACCGTGCAGCACGAGATCGTCTGCGAGCTAGTCCTCTCCCAAGACTTTACCTCGAATTGGCTGTGCTTATCCTCTTCGAGCAAGAAAGGGGATACAAAGATGTTGACCAAAGTTATGCCACCGCCCTTGCTAAAACTTTGCTAAGCAAAGCAAAAGGACTCCAACATGAACGAAGTCTTCGCTATCAAGAGGGCACGGGTTGTTTAATTATCTTCCCCGGGTTATCCGATCGAATAACGGGCCTTCGTCTCAGAAATCTCCTCGATGCCACCGCCGCCAGTTTACTTATCGAAGATAAACTTAGAGCTTATTCTCTACAATAGGTAAGTAAATCACCGAGTCCTAATCCAGTCTTTTTAATAGCACTCTTAAGAAACAAGAAACTGTCAAGAACAGTATACCTAATCCTATTATTAAAAAAATAAATGGGATAACAACCAACGGAAACTCATCTGGTCTAAAAAATATTACAAATATTCCCTAGGAGCGATAAAGAACTCTTCCTCCCCGTCAGGAAATCGGGAAATATGTAAATACATTCCTTCGTCCTTACGCCCTGTTTCATATACCCACGTATTCGCCACCCCTGACCAGCTCGCTCCATCGGGCGCCGAAAAAGTATATGTGACTACTGGTTGAGTCGTTGTTCTGTCAAACTTTAATTTACTAAAGACTTTCTCCCTAATAAAGTTCTTCTCTTTCTCTGACAACTCACCCCAATCTCTATCGTCCGCACCGCCCGATAACGAGCTTGGCGAAAAATCAACTGGTGATATTGGTTTATCGCCTGCTGCCTTCGATATGGGCGCGAAATTCTCCAAAACCTGACTGACCCCCGCTTCAATTATTGCCATCCATTCTTCGTTCAGTATCTCTTGTCCCATATCCTAATTTTATTCCTTCACCATGGAGGAAATCCTTCCTGTTTTATTTGTAATTCGGAATTACGACTTCTACCCCGTCTGGAAGCGTGTGTGTTTCTTTTTCTATACCAAGCTTGTGATTTGTCTTCTTGATCTCTTTCCATCTTTCTTTATCTCCCAGATATCTTAACGCAAGCAACCTCCATGTCTTGGCGGTGTTTGCATTATTTACTACATATGTATAGGCATCCTTCCAACACATTATCGGTTTCCCAAACTCAGGACCGAAGACCATTTCTTTAAGAGTCGGTTTTGTAATATTTCGTAGCTCAAAATGTAAATGCGGCCTTCCCGACATGGTTGCTTTTCCCGTATTCCCCGACTCAGCCACTTTCTCACCCGCACTAACCACCATTCCTAACCCAACGGTAAATCCAGTCAAGTGACCATATATTGCGACAATGTTCCCATTCCTTATCCCTAAAACGTTTCCCATCCCCGTATGCCAATCTCTTCTTACTACTACTCCGGGAAAAGCTGCTAATACTAAACTGCCTTCCGGCATATAGAAATCCGAGCCAGGATGATGACCATCAAATGTTTTATATGCCCATTCGTAAGAAGGGTCGCCCGTATGGTCGGTCCAAAATTTGTGTCCGATACTGTATCTATCCTCAACCGGCTTTCTTAATATAGGAGTCTCCATAAGTTTTCAGATTAATAAACTGCCCCAATTTTGTCCTGCTCTAAAACTTTTAAAAAAATGGATGTGATTCTCTTTTAACTAATGACGGTATTCTTTGCTGCAAGCAATTGAGAATATATTAACACAGATCCTTATGTCCGCTGTTCCAAGTCAGCTATCAATTCACCTACAATTAAAACCTTTTGCACTGGGCAATGTATAAAAATTAAGGGCTTTCCCTGGGTATAAGCAGAAAAAATCTCCAGCATTTCCTCATCTACTAATAAATTCGACGAAGCCACTTCGTCCGCCACCGATTCCGGCACCCTATTCTCACGGATTAATAAATCAGCGAACAATTTTGCTTCTTCTCGCCGGTAAACCACTCTTGCCATATCACTTCGGCCTGTTCTTTTCGCGGCAATAACTTTATCACACGACATCAGAATCCGTTCCGATTGTTCGTGGTCAGACTGATGCACTAAAATAATCTCTACCCGATAACCCATTTTGCCAATTTCCCCTGAGCCACGATAAACCCAGACGGGAAATCCCTCAACCTGCCCTACCCGAAGACCCTTCAATTCGATCGCTGACATTGGTGAAAAATTATATCAATAGACGTGTTCCGAAACAATTAGTTTGTGTTTGATAAAAGAGTCCGGGTAAAAGGTTTTGATTTCTGGCTAAGTAGCCAGGTGATAGTTCCAAAGACCC
>LCJH01000039.1 GCA_000999595.1 Microgenomates group bacterium GW2011_GWA2_44_7 | reverse complement strand
CTCCACTAACAATTCTTCGGCCAGTATAAATACCGCTACCAACACCCACCAAAACAATAGTGCTGCTCTGACCAATAATCTTTCCGGCGGGACAAAAACCGGCGGCAACATTCTCTCCAAAAATACCGGTGGCAGTGTTAATCTTCAGACAGGCGATGCCAATACTTCCGGAACA
The DNA here is from genome assembly GCA_000999595.1 of Microgenomates group bacterium GW2011_GWA2_44_7. GTDB lineage: Bacteria > Patescibacteriota > Microgenomatia > GWA2-44-7 > GWA2-44-7 > GWA2-44-7. Next base: position 10,511 of record LCJH01000039.1, on the reverse strand, counting down.
ATCATCTCCTCTCTCAATACTAATACCGCCGGGGTAATGGTTTCACAGTTCGATGTCGCCGACGACCATATAGGCGATATTGTTCTTAACTTTCCCGCCAACTGCATCTCGGGCTGTACTTCAGACTCGGCCAAAACTGCCAACAGCGGTAACGGTGCCCAGACCACAAACAACGCCGCCGTCGACTCCACAAAAACGGATACCACTTTCCAACAGAATGACGCAACCGTTGCCAACAACCTCATTCTTAAATCCGACAGTGGGCACAATATCGCCGACAAAAACACCGGCGGAGACACTACCGTCACCACCGGTAATGCCAATGTTTCCGGGAGCGTCTTAACGTTTGCCAATAACAATATTTCTGGAAATGTGGTTTATGGTGTCGTCAATATCTACGGTAACTTAAGAGGCGATATCATCTTTCCCGAAGAGGCAATCCAAAACTGCTGCAATGCTACCTCGTCAGCCATCGCCGCCAACACCGGCAATGGGGCCGAGTCGACAAATAGTGCCAGCCTCAATAATACCGCCAATGCCACCACCACTCAAAACAACGATGCCGCTATCGAAAACAACGTCAGATTAAACGCCACTTCCGGTGACAATGATGTCAGCAAAAATACCGGCGGGGCGTCTTCGGTCAGCTCAGGTGACACCTCGGCCCAAGCTAATGTTGTTAACATCGCCAACTCCAACGTTGAAGGCGAAAACATGTGGTTGGTTATCATTAACAGAGCCGGTCAGTGGATCGGACGAATCATCGGTGCACCCTCTGGTAGTACCACCGCTGCCAGCGAAGGAACCGAAATTGCCGTCGGACCAAATGGCGAAGTAATCGCCACCAACAGCGCTAATGGAACTAACTCAACCAACACTGCAGATGTTTCCAGCACCTCCGACCAAAATATCGACCAAACCAACCAAGCCACAACATCGCCACCACCGGCAAACTTTTTGTAACCGTCGTCAACGTCTTTGGCAGTTGGATCGGCGACTTTATTACCCCGGGCCAACAAAAACCGGATCCCACGCCTACACCGCAGACCACCATCAACCCGCCAACCAACCAAGTTCATCCGACCTCAACCCCAAGTCCCACACCCACCTTTCAAAGTCAACAAACTGCTTATATCCCCTTGCGATCTGATAACACCCCTTCCCGACCTTCGGTATTGTATAGGACCTATTTTGCCAACCGGCGCCCACCTACTAACCGCTACATTCTCGGCGCAAACGCAAACAACAAATTACTCATCGCCGATGCATCTACCAACAGTGTCAATAGCGCCGATATCATCTTTGGTAAGAAACAAAAGATAAAAATAAATCTTGCCTGGTTAGTTATCTTGCTACCGTTTCTTGGAGCATTATATATAAGTAGAAAGGCGTTGGGGAAATATATACCGCTAGTGTTTAGTATCGTCTTTGTCCTTTGGTTGGCAATTAAAAATAGATTGACTCCGTAAAACAAGTGAATGTTTTAATGGGATAATATCGGGTCAATGGTAATGGTTAATCAATTCTTCTTTCTGTTTTAGAAGATCCTCTATCTGGTGAAGCGAGACGGAACGAGCCGTAAGCATAGGACTATACACCCTGTTACCCCGGTCATCTACTCGGTGATACATAGCGAGTCTTTGCTTACTGCTTAACGTTGCAAATTCGACTTGCTTAGGAAAGCCCAAACGTTCTGCTTCACCGATTGGTACCACTCGACCGGCAATTGCTTGAACATAAGCCAAATGCGGGTCGCTGGCAAGTTGGGGGTCATAGTACCAAGAACCTGGACTAATTATTAAGGAAAGCCTAACATCGCTGATACCTTCAGCCTTTGCTGGGAAGTTCAATTTCATCAGCTCGGCAATCCTTTCGTAGGCTTGTAAGTAAGTCCCTATATCCAAATGTGGACCATCAACTTTGCCATAGTCATACAGTCCCGGATGGTGTTTAAGATGTGTAAACCAGACGAAGGTTTCGGGAGTAACGCCAAACTCCTTGTAAAGATCTATATTTGATGCTCCTGGATAAAGTAAGCGGTCACTAACAAGACCCGGCTGCAACATCAAGTTACCAACATCTAACCATTGACCAAGCCCAAGAGCATGAATCATTATCGCCGGGTGTTCAATAAGAGCGATTATCCCATCGCTACTTTTTATCAAGTTTTGGCCCAGGTTGTTCCATTCAAGGGCTCGGTCTAGGGTATATTGAGTCAGGGCAATCTCAACTCCTCTTAAACCGATGAAAGCCTTTCCAAATCTATCAAAGTGAGCAACTAGACTTTCTTCCGCCTGGACCTTGCCCGAAGAAAGCAACTGTTTTGCCGCTACGAACTTATTGAGAAGCACTTCTTGGAATACCTTTTCTCCATAATCAGCTCCTCTTGGGTGAAATCGCATTAGGTCAAGGGCTTCTTGAAGTCGTAGATTACGGGTGGGAGCGAAATCTTTTTCCCGAGGATCGAATCGAAGCGCCCAATCAGCGACTAATGAAGCGGAATAACGACCCCCGTCTCTTGCAAGGCTCTCATGGGCAATTTCAAGAGGGCGGAGCGATCTGTCGGGTACGCCAAAAGTAGCTTTTAGAGATTCTATAACTTCCACATCAGGAGCCATAATATGATTATACAAAGACAGTTGGTTTTAAGCTCTAAATTCATTAACATTCACGCTGATTGATAGAATTTAAGATTGAGTGAAGTAGGGATTAGTAGCAGAATGATAAATGGCGAAGCAATCTTTCGTATCGAAGATAAGATTGCTAAGTATCAAGAAAAAGCATCTGAAGGACCTCTTAGAAAAAAAGATAAGAATTAGTCAAAGAAACTCCAGGAAATGAGAGCTTCATTGATAAAACGAATAGTCGACGTAGTTCAAACTATTAAACTTGAGCCCGGAACAACCTTGATCAGCGCCATAGATCATGTGGATGACGCGATCTTCCTGCTGGAAGAAAAAGCAAAAAGAGAAGCTTTGACCAGACCCGAGAGGCAGCGATTGCAATTACTTAAAACGGCAAAAGAAGCTTTATTCCGTCAGCTGAGGGTTGGTGGTTCGAGTAACCTTGTGGGTGAGTGGACATTGGCAGCCAGCACTCATTTGGGGGGCAAGGATGGGAAGGGTCCAAAATTTAGATAATCGGTCGTAATCACCCTGTTAGGCTTAATTCTTTCCAGAAAGTACCGGTCATGACTTACTACTAAAAGTGTGCCGGTATAGGAAGCGATCGCTTCTTCCAGGGCTTCGCGAGAAGGAATATCAAGGTGGTTAGTCGGTTCATCAAGAATAATAAAGTTGGCACCGGAGGCGAGGATCTTCGCCAGCTGTAATTTAGACTTTTGGCCGCTGCTAAGGTCCTTTACTGGTGTTTTCAAATCAGCATCGCTAAACAAAAACTTTCGGCCAAGTTTGTAGGCAGCGGTTTTATCAAAACTTGCGGTCTCAAGCAAATTATCTATTAGCGTTTTATTCTCTCCGCCGGTCATTATTGAGTCTAAATTTTGACTTCTGTCATTTGTATTCTGATTTTCTTGCGGAAGGTAGCCAATTTCGACATTATTGCCGATCTCCACGGTACCGGCCTCAGGAGCGATTTCGCCGCAGATTATTTTAAGGATTGTTGTCTTCCCCGATCCATTTGGGCCGGTCAGGGCAACCCTTTCGCCGGACCTGATAAGAAGGCTAAAGTCATTAAGAACTATCCTCTCAGCAAAAGTTTTGAAAACATTTTTAAGATAGACAACCGTTTTACTGGGTTCCTTTTTCGGCTTAAAAAGAAGGGAAAGTTTAAAATCGGGTTCCGGTTTTACTCCTTGGCTATCAGCCGTCTCTCTTTCCAGTTTCTTAACCATCGCCAGCGCTCCCTTGGCCGCCTTAGCCGCTTTGCGCCGCTGGTAATGATCGCTCCCGGTGGTTCTTTTTTCCAAATCGCAAACACCTGTTAAGATGCTGTCGACTCTATTTTGGATACTTTTGACTCTTTTTTGCCGAACAACATAATTTCGCCGATTAGCTTCGTCAGCAATTTCTTTCTGTGTTTTATAGTCATCATAAGTTCCGCCATATATAGCAATATTACCTTGTTTTAGTTCAATTATTTTGTTCGTTATTTTATTCAAAAACCACCGATCGTGCGACACGAAGATTCCCCAAAACTTCAGCGAAGAAAGATAATTTTCCAGCCATTCTAAGGCTTTAATGTCCAGATGATTTGTCGGTTCATCCATGACAAGGAAATTTGCCTTTTGCACCAGCGCCCTGGCCAGGAAAACTTTGGCGCGTTGCCCACTGGAGATATGAGCCATAGGGCTTTGAGACAGGTCCCCAATTGCTAATTTATTCAAAGCGGCGGCAATGTCATAAGCGGTAGTATCTGCTGCTAAGCCACTTGTTAGGAACTCAAAAACCGTCGTTTGGCTGTTTAGCACTTCGGGGACTTGGGGAACTATGCCGATGGAAGTGTCAGAAGGGAAAAACATCACCTTTCCCGCATCCGGCCTTTCCAGGCCGGCAATTATTTTAAGAAGCGTCGTTTTGCCGCTGCCGTTTTGGCCGATTAAGCCCACGCGCTCTCCTTCCTTTATCGTAAAGGAAATATTATCTAACACTATTTGGCCTGAGTATTCTTTTTTTATTGAGTCAACAATTAGGTCCATAAGTTCTCCTTAAGAAACTCTGCTCAGAGCAAACACTCTCCCCTGTTTTGCCGGATCTATCCCTTTTTGAAAAAATCGGAATATGGCCAGCCACTGACCAAAAGTCAGGTCCGTCGGTTTGCTGTGAATCGAAAACTGGTTATCGTCAGCCAGTCGTTTCCACTGAGAGTAGCTAAAAATAGGCTTAAGACCGCTCTTCAGGTCACGTTTCCAAGTGCCAAAGGCAAACTTGATAAAGCTCTTGTAGAGCATCTCTTCTTCCGGGCTAATCAGCGGGGTTTCTTTCTTGGTGATTCTCAAAAGGCAAACATGAACATCCGGCTCGGGAGAAAAGTCGGCCCGCTTTAAATCTTGAAGGATCTGAAAATCAAACCAGGGTTTGGCAAGAGTGGAAAACTGGGTTTCGTGCGACAACCCAGAAAATTTCTCCGCCGCCTCACGAGGCAGAACTAGGCAACTCTCCGACGGTGGATTGGAATAGTAAAGCAGCTTGTACACGATATCGGTGGCAATATGGAATGGGATGTTGCCAAAGACCTTGTAATGCCTCACAGGTAGGGCAAACTGACGGATATCAGCCAACATAATCTCCACATTAGAGAAAGAAACGAACAGCCTCTTTAAGTCGACCACCAGCTCACCATCAATTTCAACCGCCACGACATGACCGACAACTCGAGCGAGCGCCTCGGTAATAATCCCCTTCCCGGCACCGATCTCAACTACCAGGTCATTTGGTCCGAAATTAGCCAGACCCACTAAACGGGCTACCAGGTTTTTATCTTTGAAAAAATTTTGTGATAACAATCTTTGTTTAAAGATCATACTTTGTCTCCTTTCAGGCCAACAAAAAACCAGCCACCTCTGGCTGGTCTGTTTTAAGAGAATTAAGAATTAGGAATTAAGGATATTATGCGAGCACGACAACAGCAGCCCAGTAGGCTGAATTTAGTTGGCTTTTAGGCCAATATGTTGTCGACTTTTCGCATGATGTAGCCTTAATTTTACCCATTTTTTAAAAAAAGGCAAGCTGCCATCCAGAACACGATATTGACCTAGCGGCTATAATTGCACACAATGGCAGCCCAAGAAAGAAATGATTCAATAAGTCCCAGTCGCCCTTTTTGGAGACAGTGGGACAACATGACTAACGGACAACGAGCACAAAATACTTAAGTGACTTAAGAGCTTTCTGGTCAAAACAAACGGCCAAAGAAGGACATATGTTTGCCGATATGAGAAAAAGAGAAATGGCTAGATACGATAGAAAATTACTTCTTCAGGCCTATGAACGTTCATTAATGGGCACGGACCGGTTAATGGCGATGTTCGTAAATTTCTTCGCCGGATTGGGACAGAAATAAGAAGTAGTCCAAAACTCTAAATTATTTCAATAATTCTTCCAGCTGACTTTTTAACTTTGGAATTTCATTGATAACCACATCCCAAACGATTTCGTAATCAACTCCAAAATAGTCATGGATTAGCCTATCCCTCATTCCTGCCATCGCTCTCCAGTCGACATTTTGGTGGCTTGTCCTAAAATTCTCGGGAATCTTCTTCGTTGCTTCGCCAATTATCTCCAGACTTCTCAAAAAGGCTCTCGTTTTTACTTCATCTTTAACAAAATCGTCAAAGGATAGCTCTCTACTTTTTAACAATAAGAACTCAACTTCTTGCAAAATATGCTTCAAATACTCTTCAGGCAATTTGGACATACTCCACTTCTTTCTCGATATAGGGTGCAATGAAGGGGCTAATAGATTCTGTAGTTACAATTTCTACTTTCCTTCCGACTAATCCCTCTGCCAACTCTGCCGTGCCTAATAAATTACGATAATTCTTTAGTCCAGGTTTAAACTCCACTAATAAATCCACATCACTCTCTGCCGTCTGTTCTCCTCGAACAAAAGACCCAAACAGGCCAATCTTACTCGCACCAAATTTACTGAAAGCTTGTTTATTGCTGGTAATCAAATTTAGAATCTGTTGTCTATCGTTAACCATGATTTAATTATACACATTTGGATTAAGGGTCCATGGGCTTTATTGAAATACAGTGGTAGAATCGGGAGCAAATGGAAAGAAAATCAAGGGAAAAAGAGACTACAAATAGCGCCGAACGAGCAAAAATTGCCGCTTATCTTGTTTTACTGTGGACGCTGCTGCTTTATCTTCTTTCTCAGCCATCGGGCGGGATAGAAACAGCCCAAGCATATCCGGCCCAACCGCCGACCCCACATTCATCTGAAGCGGCGCCCCGTACTCCTACTCCCTGGCCGACAGCTACACCACACTTGGTGAGGGACGACGATATTGTCCGTAGTTGCGAGTATGACTTACCCATATATCGAAGCTTTGTTCTACTTGAAGATGTGCCAATAGTAGTCAGAGGACTTATTTCGGGCAAAGAGTTGGCCATTGATCTTGATTTTATACCAGAAATGGATGAGGAGGTGTTTAGGGTCTTGGAGATCGATCCGTTAACTGACGAGGCAGAAATTGTCGTTTGGACATTTTTCCCACCAACCGGCCAAGCGGGCAGTCTTTCCTTTCAATACAATGGTGTTTCCTATCGGGTATCTATCCTTCGGTTATGCAAAGATGCAAAATGGCTACTTCAACCAACGACGGGAAGGACGTGGGAAGTGACCCCGACTCCCCCACCACTGCCACCGGGTATTCCGGTAAGGCTTGAAGCACCGCCGACGCCGAGATTCTAAAAACCAAGACGTTATCGCCAATATCACTTCATTATTTGCATGAATACTGTAAAATACTCCTAAGTTGTTCCACTTTGCCCTAAATTGCATCAGTTATTAGGGTTTAAGTGGAAAAAACATGAACGCCCACGCTGATTAAAACCGCGGTTTATACCGTGGTTTTTGCGTATTTGGAGTTCATAAATATCTCCGAAAAAAGCTTTCTTCTCCCCCTTTACGCGGGAGGCAGAAAGTTAATTCTCGGAAGGGCACATTAAATACCAGATGGCGTGTGCCGAGAACCTTGAAGTTCAATGTCTTGTTGGACTCTTAGGTTATCGGCGCACGTCAGACAGATCGACGGCGCCGAAATACAAGGAGGCAACCATGGGAAAATTTCTCCCATGGGTGGTCATCCTGGTGGCGGGGCTAATCACCCTGATCCACCTGGTGGCCCCCCAACCCACGGCAGCGCAGGGGCTGCTGTGGGTCCTTCGGCCCGCCAGCTTGGCGGGCCAAAACACCGTCGAGTTCGGAGGACCGCCCCTGACGGTCCCCTATAGCTCAATCGTCCGGGCGGAAGCCTGGACGATCCGAGCGGACCCAGTGGCCCGGGTCCTGTTTTATGATCGGGCCACTTTAAACTCCTGGACCGAGGGCCGGGTCCAGGGGCGTCCAGGTCGATACGAGATCGCCTGGACCCAAATCGTCCCCGTCCAGGGGGCGTTGCGCGTCGTCGTCAGGTTCGACGACGTGCAGGGAGACCTCACGGTCTCCCAATCATGGTCCAAGGTTCCGGCGCCGCCCCCCGCGCCGGCACCAAAAAAGAAGGGGGGGGCCAGCGGCGGCCTCTGGACGCTCGACTGGCCCTGGTAGCCCCGGGGTGCCCCGGGGCAAGCTGGCGGGAGGGAATGACAATTCTTCCCTCTCGCCAGGCTTTTTTTAACTTATGATCTTAAAAAAATCTAGAAATTGGCTAAACAGAAAGTTGATAATGGAAGTAAGTTTCTACCTTAGAAAGTAAGACGCTTTTTGTGTTATTCGCAATACTCCTTTATTTTTTTCTACTTCACGGTACAATATTCCCTAAGATCGCTCATTTTACTTTTTTAAGTAATATGGGCAAAAAATAAATAACCACCCTAAAAAACCGCGGTACTGCCGTGGTTTTTTGCGTATTGTGGGCAGTTTTAAGAAATTTCCAGTCCAACCTTTCTCCCCTGTTTTCGCAAGGGTAGAGAAACCAAAAGACCGGAAGGCACATTAAATACCAGATGGCGTGTGCCGAGATTTACGAGGCCAAAAAACTTGACCTTGTGAACATCGGCGCACGTCAGGAAGATTGACGACGCCGAAAATTTAGCAGGAGGAGAAGATGAAAAATCTCGCTCTCCTGGCGGCCGTGATGATTGCGGCCGCCTTTCTCGCCGGCACGACGCCGGCGGCGGCGCAAACACCCACGACGGCATGGGTGCTAAAGGTTGGCGGGGACATGACAACCGCCCTAAACGATTACGGCTTCGGCGTGGTCAACGCCGGGCCCTTTTCGCTGAGGCAGGGCCGGCCGACGGTCCTGCGAACACCGGAGTGGGTCGTCGCCGTCGACCCACAAAAAAGGACGGTCTCCTATAACAAATGGATAACCGTCCTCAGCTGGCAGGAGGGGCGCCTGCCGACTGAAAACTGCACCGAGTTCTCGGCGTTTTGGACCGAGCGGTGCAAAGCCCTGTCTGGTCCCACAGGGCTTTTCGAAATCGGCTGGGACCAAACAACGTCGTCCGGCGGACGCCTCCAGGTCCGCCTCGTCCTTGACGACGTCGTCAACTGGGTCACGGTTCGGCAGACCGTGACCCGCGCCGGCACCCCCACCTCGGCCCCGCCGCGGTGGACACCGACGCCTCAACTGCCGTACCCCCAGTATTGGAATAACTGGGGTAATTGGAGCCGCCGGAACTGGAACTTCCGGTGACTCCGACTGGCGGGGAGAGCAAGGCACCTCTCCCCGCCAGACAACACCTAGAAAATCCAAAGAATAAATTCATAGGACAGGAGAAATTAGCAAATTTAAAAAATTTATGAGGATTGAACGTAAAGGAAGTGACAAGAAACGAGAGACTTTGTGCGTGGATCCAAAACTTTATCCCCAAATATTACTGTTATTGTTTCTTCTACTCACCGCTTGCGACGAAGCGCAGAGCCCACGAGCCACCGCGACAGCGCCAAGCGTGCCACCAAGACCAACTGTCGGATTACCGCCATATGGGACCACCGACTGCATGCTACCATCTCGTGACAAGGAAGGAGCTACGCATAAATGGCGACCATGGAATGGGGCTATAAAGCTCTACACCACATCCAGAGGTGAAACGGTAATAATTAGTAATGACACAGAGGAAGTTTGGCTAGCTTTGCACCTCGTCGATAGACGCGCAGATCAGGTGCACCGGCTTGGGGAGTTAGGGCGAGGCAGACTGACCCAACTTGATTACGGAGTTCGGCTCAGTGATGTTTCCTTAACTGTGAGGGTGGCGTGGATTATGTGCCTAACAGGAGAAATATTCATAGATCACAGTCCGGTAATGTTGTTCCCGGAACGCCCCTGGACGCCTCTGCCCCCAAACTATAAAGCTCCGACCCCCCGGCCAATGGAGACTCCGACGTGGCCGCATGCGGATTTAAGACCGCCAAACAGCGCACGCAAGATCTAAAAAAGTATCTAAAAGCCAAAGTATTATCAAAATAAGCCATAAACTTTTCTACCTAAGTATCTCTTTGTATATCTCTTTGTAGGTTACTGATTGCTATTTTTATTGAATCAAGTTGGAGTTCTTCATGCCTGTGGCGACAAACTGTTTGCGGTGGAAACGGCTGAGACCGTGCCGGCGAAGAGCCGCTTGGTGCTCGGCCGTACCGTAACCTTTGTTCCTCTCCCAACCGTAAAAGCAATCGCGACAAGAGAGTTTTTCCATTAAATTATCACGATAAACTTTGGCAATAATTGAGGCCGCCGCGATCGAGATTGACTTCTGGTCACCTTTAATAATCGGCAACTGACGCCCTCCCCTACGCACTTTACCGGTTAACGCCAACTTCCCCTTACCTCGGCCTTGGGGTAATCCAACCAAACGGGAAACATAGAAAGCATCAACCAG
>LCJH01000038.1 GCA_000999595.1 Microgenomates group bacterium GW2011_GWA2_44_7 | reverse complement strand
GCCCATAGGGCGAAGTAAAGGAGTTTTTTAAATTTCCTAGCAAGTAGTTTTAAAAGTGCATATCCTTCACCACTTAAAAACAACCCCGCGAAGCGGGGTGTCCTAGTGGGTAAAAGATTAAAGATAAGAAACCGCCTCTTTGTGCGTTTGGAAAGATTTGGTTAAGAAATATTCGGTTGATTTTTGGGGCCAGACTGAAGCGGTTGAAGTAAACAATTTAAGCAGGCCGAATTTTAAGGAAATCCGCCTTATATTGGGCATATCACCCAGGTATGGGTAGGCTCGATTCTAAGGCTATAGGCCTATGATGTCAAACAAAACTCGGCTTCCCGCGCCTTATGTAAAGAAGAAGCCCCCTTCCATCGGCTATAATATTTTTAACGTCAGGCCCCTTAGGGACCCCAAGAACATGTTACTAAACAGCGAAAATCAAATCTTAGATGGTAAAACAATACTAATTTTCCATTTCCGGGTGGGCAAAACGGACGGGGTTTCTTTGGAGATCGGCGCCTGGAAACAAATCCTTAAGCAGCAAGGCGCAAGGGTATTGCTTTGTGCCGGACCGCAGAGTATCGGGGCAGATTTCACTATCAAACTATTTGAGAATCAGTTAGAACCCGTCATTTATAAGCTAGACGAAGAAGCTTTTGGGGGTTTTAAAAAGTACAAAAACGAGCAGGAATTTACATCCGATTTTGTGTGTTGCGAAACTACCCTAGAAGAAGAATTTTCTACCGTTATCAAAACTGCCAATCCGGACTTTATTCTTGTCAGTAATGTTTTATCTGTCGGAGAGAACTTGCCCGCGGCCATGGCTTTAGCTCGGGTTATAACACGCAAGAAGATTCCCACCTTAGTTATCAATCACGATTTTTGGTGGGAGAACGATAGGTATGCTAAACCCTCATGTCGCATGGTAAGCAAAATCTTACAAACTTTCCTTCCTCCTGTTGCTACACATATGAAGCATTGCGCCATCAATAGCCTTGGACAACAAGCTCTAAGGGAAAGAAAAGGTATCCATGCCAATATCTTGTATGACACTTTTGATTTTGGTTTACCCCCGCCGCCTGAAAATCCTAAGATAAAAGAATTTTTGACCAGAAACGGGGTGACCGGTGGCGATCTTGTCATTCTTCAGCCGACCCGGATTGTTCGGCGCAAAAACATCGAGCTGGCTATCGATTTTACCCGCCACCTGACAGACGCACTGAATGCTTTAGAAAAGAATTTAACTTTGTACGACGACCGGATATACAATCCCCAGATAAATAAAGTGGTGTTACTAATGGCAGGTTATGCTGAAAAACGCGATCGGTGGTATTTAAAACTGCTCCTAAGATATGCCAAAAGACAGCAAGTTCCTTGTGTCTTAATAAACGAACTTTCCAGCTGGCATCATTCCCAAGATAACGCTTTTTGCTCGCTGCTGGAAGTTTATCGCTATTGTGATCTGGTCACATATCCTAGTGACTATGAAGCGTTTGGCAACCAACTCTTGGAAGCAATTTATAGTCGAAAACCGGTGGTTGGTTTTGAATACCCTGTCTTTAAGGTAGACCACAAACCAAAAGGGATTAGAATTATTAGTCTTGGTGACAAGTTAAAGGTGGACGGAAAGAGCAAGCTGAATAAGCTACCGGAAAAGGTGCTGGACCGAGCGGCCAGTGATTCAATTAAGCTCTTGGCGGACAGATGGGCATATAGGGAATTTGTCCAGCACAATTTTAAAACAGCTGGCAAATATTTTTCATTTAAAAACGCCCGGATGATTTTTCTTGGATCTTTCAACGCTTTAAAGAAGGATAATGAAAAATCTCCCGACGGTCCGACTAGCCGGACCTCTAAAACGAGAGCTACTTCCAGACAACCGGTCCAATCACGGCAAACGCCAAAGGCGATGAGGTGAACAATAAATAACCTTAAACTGTCCGAAGACTAGTAGTATTTACTGATGCTTCTTAACAAACTAAGCCAAGATGGTGCCTAGTTAAAGGCTGGATCTATACAACTTGCGCTAGACGTATATATAATTTAGTGCGTGAAACCGACTTCTTTGCGCGACAAACTCGTTTTCCTTTATGGAGAGGAAAAAGGAGCGATAGCGGCTACTAGGCTTGAAAAACTCCTGCAAGAAAATAAGATTGAGACAGAAGCTACAGGAAAAAATCGTTGGGACGAAAAGGATATCGCTCTTGTAACTTACGCTAACTCATTTGGGGAAAAAGGCACTTTGCCGCTTAAAACTCTGTATAAGTTTCTTCAAAAATATATTGGAAATAAGTTAAATATCATTCATATTCTACCGTTTTATCCGTACTCTTCAGATCGGGGATTCTCTATTATCGATAGTTACCAAGTAAATAAACAGTTCGGCCGTTGGGAGGATATTAAGAAAATCGCCGAGAATTATAGGCTAATGGCCGATTTGGTGGCCAACCACGTTTCTGCCAAATCTAGATGGTTTAGGGAATTTCTAAAAGTAAATAAAAAATATCAAGATTACTTTATCTGGTTTACCAAAGAGAATCTTCCATCCCCGGAACTGTTAAGCAAGGTTAGACGCGGTCGGGCCACTTCGGTTTTAACCCCGTTTGAAACCAAAGAAGGCTTACGCTACCTTTGGACGACTTACAGTGTCGGGGACACCAGTGACCAAATTGATCTAAATTACTGCAATCCGGAGGTACTTTATGAGGTAGTTGCGATCTTATTAAACTTACTTAAAAAAGGAGTGAGACTGATAAGACTTGACGGAGCCGGAGGCTTATGGAAAGAGCTGGGTACTATCTGTAAACATCTTCCCAAAACCCATGAACTGATCAAGATTTTGCGGATAGCTATTCAGGAAACTTGTCCCACGGCGATAGTTTTTACAGAAACTACCACCGCCACCTATGAAGAGCGAATAAAGTACCTATGTGATGACGAGGCGAGTGTTATCTATAATTTTGATATCGCCCCTTTGATTTTGTATTCTTTTTATACTTCTTCCGCGGTAGATTTATCGAGCTTTATCAGACGGTTAAGGCTACCGAGCAGTCAGTGTACCTACTTTAATATCCTGGATATTCACGACGGCATAAATGTTTATTCTGTAAGCCACATTCTGGGCGAAGACCAAATGAAGGTGCTCTACGACGAGGTTTCAAAAAGAGGTGGTGAATTTTCTTACCGTAACCTTCCCAATGGCGAAAGGGGAGTTAAGGAAATGCATATTACCTGGTGGTCAGCTATCAACAAAGAAGGGGACGAGCGATTTGAACTGCAGCTGCGAAAATTTATTACTTCCCGAGCAATTGCCATGACACTGGCCGGTATCCCGGCGGTTTATTATCTATCCCTGTTCGGGTCCAAAAGCGATGTTAGTGCTTACAAAAAAACAAAACATGGGCGGGATTTGAATCGGACGAATTTTTACTTTGCTAAACTGGCGGCGAAACTAGCTAATAATAAAAGTCGAGAGTTTAAAGTGTTTAGTGCCATGATGGACCTAGTTGAAAAACGGAAGGGCTACAGGGCTTTTCATCCTAGCGCTCCTCAAGAAATTCTTGATTTGGATCCGCGGGTTTTAAGCCTTGTCAGGGGTGAGGGTAAAGACCGAGTGATTGCTCTTTTTAATTTCTCCGCCGATAGAATTGAGTTAAAATATTTAGAGAAAAATTACGCCCTAAGGCCGTATGATTTTATTTGGCAGGTTCTATAAAAAGTGAAAATTTGCATCGCTCATTTTAGGGTGGGGTTAACAGACGGTGTTTCGTTGCAGATTGACGAGCGAGCTAGGATATTAAGGCAGCTTGGCCACGAAGTTTTTTTTATCGCGGACAATAATTCTCTCGGGGCGGATCTGGGAATTCCCTTTTTAAATTACAAAAGAAACATCACCATTAAAAATATTCAAGAGATTGCTTTTAGTAAGAAAGAAACAAGGTCAGTTAATAACGCGACGATCGGACGAATTGCTTATGACATCGAATCGAGGCTTAACCGTTTTTGGGGGCAAACTAACTTTTCACTTATTTTTGTTCACAATATTTTCTCGCTGCCGGTCTGTTTGCCGGCGACGATCGCCTTTCACAATTTCTTGAAAAAACATCCGCAGATAAAAGCGATCGGTGTTAACCACGATTTCTATTGGGATCCGTCAAGGGTGGAAAAATTTAAGACGACAGATAAAGTAGTCAAGCATATTTTAAATACGTATTTTCCTCCCACGTTACCAAATTTGCACCACACCGTTTTGAGCACTTGGGAGCATGACCAGCTAAAGAGACGTCGGAAAGTCGAATCTGAAATTATTACTGATACTTTTGATTTTGACCAAAAACCTTGGGGCAAAGATGTGACAAATGAAGCCTTTCTTGACGACTGCGAAATTGACAATAACAAGCTGGTATTTCTATTGGCTTCCCGGATTAGGGCGCGCAAGGGGATTGAGTTCGGGATTCAGTTTACCGCCAGTTTCAACAAGGTTTTAAAACAAAGGGTGCCAGGGAAATCGGCGGTTCTTGTATTGCCTAACGATTTTTCGGAAGCTGAATCGCATTATATCCACCTCCTGAAAGAAAGAGCTAAGCAGCTAGGGGTCGAGATAAAGTGGATTCAAAACCTAGTTGGGTCTGAAAGAGAAAAGAAAGAAGGCCTAAAGAAATATTCTCTTTGGGATACGTATGTTTATGCTGATGCTATTCTCTATCCAAGTATATGGGAAGGCTTTGGTAATCAGTTACTAGAGGCATTCTTTGCTAAAAAGCCGGTTGTTTCAATCGAGTATCCGGTATATAAGACAGACTTCCGGCCGGCAGGATTTAAGGTGATCACGATGGCTGATCATATTACCCTGGACAAGGATGGTTTAGCAAAAATTGCAGAAAAAGAGTGTAATGAGGCTGCGATAGAACTTGCTAATCTGCTTGAAGATACGTCAAAATGTAAGGCCATTGTTGAGGAAGACTTTGAAATAGGGAAGAAAAAATTCAACACCAAGGTCCAGTTAAAGAAATATTTAACTGAGAGATCGGAAAGGTTTATTAGGACCAATGGCGTTAAAAGTCATATATCACCACTTCTTTTATCCGGTAGCCTTATTGCCAGTGGGGTACCGATGTCTCAGGCATATGGTTTGGCTGAGTCAATAATCAGTTACGTCCCAGAAGAGGGGATAGATAAGAAAGAAGTATTCTCCCTTTTTATAAGTCAACTTTCCGGCGAGGTTAGAGAGAGATATGTTACCCTCGGTATGGTAAGAGAATTTCTTATCTCACCCCGTAGCAGCAGCCCTTTGTTTATTTTTATCGGTGGTTTGGCCGGGAAGACGACTCTAGCTAACTATATCGTTCAACAGCTTAACATTAGTCAATCAATTGCCTTTGATAACGAGAAATATCATCTGGCTAAACCAGGAGAGTCCGAGCCTTATCTTTGGAAGGCAACTTATGAATCAGCATCTGGTTATATAAAAACCGTTAAGGCGTTGTACCCCTCGCTTCTTAGTATGATTGCACGAAATATTTTTGACTATGGACGATATAAAAAGTGGTGCTATTTATGGGAAGGAATTTATTTATGTTCTGATATTGTTCGCTGTTTGCAAGAAAAGTTCGATAAGATCTATTACCTGAGTATCTTTAATCTGCCGGAGTTTGAAGATATTAAAGCTCAATATGTAATAAGGTGGCAGCGAGAACTGGGCACCGAAAAGCTTCAAAAGCGAAAAAACATTATCGATAAATACCTAAACAATGTCCAAGCCATAAGAAGCCGTATTCAGGATAATTTAAACCCCATAGCCTCCTTTGTAATTGAAAGTTCAGTTATCGAAGAAAGACTATCTATCTTTTACGCCCTTTTGTGTCAAAGGCTAAAAACTATCGCCGACAAGGAAATGCCTGGCTGGATTGAAAAAGTTGTTAAGGATCCGAAGATGGTCGCCCAGTACCGTCAGTTTCTCTATGAAGAAGACATTGTCGTAAAACCAGTAACCCAGGCAGCCACTCCCATACTATAGGAGAAAAGGAGACCCCTTACAAGGGGATGTATAAGTCAATGACTTATGCGACATTCCTCCTTTCTCAACAAAGTACCCCAGTGGGCTTTTCAGCTCCAGCGAGTGGTGTCTTCTTTTGGTGTTGTAATAGATATTCCATTCTGATAACTTTTGGTTAAAGACGGATTTGTCGTGGATGGTGTCCAGGTTGTAGTCAATAAACTCTTCCTGGAGTGTCCGATTGTACCTTTCGATAAAGGTATCGATCTTAGGACAGCGGGGGTAGATAAACAGATGGGGTATGCCATCATCTTCTAACTGCTTGTCAAATACCCCTAGGTTTTCTGAACCATTGTCTGACTGCCAGACTCTGATATCGCCCGGGTAGACAGACTTGAACCGGTAGTAGAAATCTTTCATGTTGGTTGAGGTAATACGCCGATAGTTTAAGGTTAAGGCAAACTTCATCCGGGCGTCGATGGCACTCATGAAGTAATCTTTAACACCATCGGTTATTCTCTCGACCGTATCGCTTAAGATATGACCATCGCCCTCGGGGTGGGGTGAGTACCTGATACGCAGCCGCTTCTTCCTCTCGACTTTGTTCTGTGCCCACTTAGAGTTGGGGTCGTGATAACACTTCCCCTGTTTTTGGAAGAAGAAGTGGTGTCTTCTGATGATGTTGCCGATGGTGGAGACAGACACGCTTGGTATGCCTAACCTGGCACAGTGGATATCTAAGTCAGGTTTTAGTTTCTCTTTACCCACTCCCGGGTGAGCCTCTCTTTCCCCGGCGATAAAGTCAATAATTCTCTGGTCAGTTACCGGAGTTCTGGTGGTGTGGGGTCTGGTAGTAAGAGGAGCCAGAGAGGAGAGCTGACCACCAGAGTTACCCAGTCGTCTCATCCAGCGGCTAATGACCCGTCTATCAGTCCCAAAGGCTTCAATGGTCGCTCTCTCCCCATAGGCTTGATAGAAACTAATGATCTTCATCCTCTGTTGGGCTACCTCACTTTGGTCAAATCTTCGTAGTGACCGAAGCATTTTCATCACCCCCTTTGATCTGCCTATTCTAGTGTATTTAAGGGGAGATCTGGTGAAGTGGATCACTTAACTGCCAATGTCGCAAATGTATCTTAACTTATTCAGAGGAGGCCTTCCAAAGGGTCGGTATTTGGAAGAAGGCTGGTCAATCTAATAGGGCTTCAGTTTGATGATTTCTAATTCGGGTGGTAGTATACGAACCATGGTCGGTCTTCCAGACTATCTTGATGAGTTTTTTAATTCCGTAATCCCAGAAGACGAAAAAGCGAAACAAATAATGGTTCGGGTATTGCGAGCGGCAAGGTATTTAAGCGACACAGACAAAAGTGAACAGCTGGTCGCCAATATAGAATTAGCCGCGCAACGAATCAATCAAATGATTAAGGGCGAGATGGTGCCTCCAGCTCATGGATATCTTACGAAACATTTCATAAAAAAATGCCGGTTTTGATTCTGTGATTTATGACGGAGCTGATTTGTCCTTTGAAGAAAATATAAAAATTACGAAACAATGTGTAGATTATGCTAGAAGTGTAAATCCAGATATTTTGGTGGAAGGTGAGTTGGGATTCATCGGTATGTCATCAAAAGTTTTGGATAACATTCCAGCCTTTACAAAGACTAGAGGAGTTGTGAGAAAATTGGTTGGTGACTTTATAGGGATGGAGCACGAGGTCACGGACGGCATTCCAATTTAGATCCCATTTCATACCTTAACTTCGAGCTTTCTTTACGCAGCGCTATAAACGTGTGAACCGGTCGTGGCTTCGCTCAGGATTTCCTATCGAGGTACTATTTTAGCTTTGATAGCTCTTTATGCGGGGTATATTTGCGGCACTTCTTGCAGAACTTCTTTAGAGTTAGTTTATCCGGGGTATTTATCTTGTTTCTCTGGCTGATATAGTTTTGCGACTTACAGGCAGAACAAACAAAAGCCATAATTTGTCGGTTTCCGGCTTTAGCCATAGTGGAGCTATTTTACCCCGAGAGAGCGGAAGATGTCTATGATGTGTATGGGTCACATACATTTGAGACAGTGGCCTTTCTGGGACAGAAATTGATAGGGTGTCAAAAGGTTAAGTCCAAAGTGGGGTCTGACCTGGTTGTAG
>LCJH01000037.1 GCA_000999595.1 Microgenomates group bacterium GW2011_GWA2_44_7 | reverse complement strand
ACACTAAACGGAGACACCACTCCCTGGAGTTGCAAAGCCCGCTGGGATACTTTGTTGCGAAAGGAGGAATGTCGCAAATGTCCTTGACTTATACAAGCAGTAGTTATTAATAGACTAGTGAGGTAGAATACCAACGGCAAGCGATGTTCAAAAATGGCAATTCATAAACCTAAACAGTCATCAAAAACAAATTCCCAGAAAAATGGTGAAGCTCCAAACAACAGCGGATCCAAAAAACCCATGGTTCGGATGGAGTGGAAATTTCAGTTTGGAATAAAAAATCTAATCTACTGGGGACTTATCGTACTTTTTATCGGCTCTTTTTTCTTTTCGCTCAAGAACTTACCCCCCGTCGGCCAAGAAGTATCCTTAACAAAGGCACTCGAAGATATCAAAGCCAACAAAGTCAAGGAAGTTGATATTACCGGCGACAAGTTGACTTTGACTTATCAAGACAACACTATTGCATTTTCGCGCAAGGAAGAAAACGAAAGCTTCGTCAAAACTCTTGAAGCCTCAAGCATCGACCCTAAATCAGTTAAAATGGTTGTAAAGGATCAGTCGCTTTCGAGAATATGGATAGAGCTGCTCGGTACCCTTCTGCCATTGGGGCTTATGGTCGTTTTCTTCTGGTTTATCTTCCGGCAGGCCAGGGGAAGCCAAGACACACTTTTCTCTTTTGGCCAAAGTAAGGCGAAGCTTTTTGCCAAGGGCAAACAATCGCTTACCTTTAAGGATATTGCCGGTGTCAATGAGGCCAAGAAAGAGTTAGAAGAGATCGTCGACTTTCTTAAAAACCCAAGCAAATACAGAGCCGTAGGCGCCCGTACTCCCAAAGGCGTTCTCCTGGTCGGACCAAGTGGAGTTGGGAAAACTCTTTTAGCCCGAGCCGTTGCTGGTGAAGCCGCCGTACCCTTTTTCTCCATGGCCGGCTCAGAATTCATGGAAATGCTTGTCGGCGTCGGCGCCGCCCGAGTAAGAGATTTGTTTGGAACAGCCAAAAAAAGTGCCCCCTCCATAATATTTATAGATGAAATCGATGCCATCGGTCGGATGCGCGGTTATGGTATCGCTGGCGGCCATGACGAAAGAGAACAAACTTTAAATCAGATCCTGGTTGAGATGGACGGTTTTACACCAAATGATAATGTTGTCATTGTTGCGGCTACTAATCGAGGAGATCTTCTTGATCCTGCACTCCTAAGACCAGGTCGTTTTGATCGGCGGGTAACCCTCGATATGCCGGACTTAGACGATCGCAAAGCCATCCTCGGTATCCACTCACGGGGTAAACCGATGACCTCTACCATTGATTGGGAACGAATTGCCAAAAGAACCGTCGGGTTTTCAGGAGCTGATCTGGAAAATATGCTCAACGAAGCGGCCATACTCGCCGCTCGGAATAATCGCAAGGAAGTTACCGCCGCTGACGTCGAAGAAGCAGCCTTGAAAGTAAAACTTGGCCCGGAGAAAAAGCGGCTTCAAACTGACCACGATCGTAAGATGACCGCTTACCACGAAGCCGGTCACGCCCTCGTCTCATATTATTTGCCCAATATGGATCCGGTTCATCGAATTTCTATCGTCAGTCGTGGAATCACCTTGGGTCAAACGGTAATTCCTCCTTCCCGAGACCGAATCCATGAAACCAAGTCACATCTTGTGGAACAAGTAGCTTCCATGATGGGCGGTCGAGCCGCTGAGGACTTAGTCTTTAAAGAATTTACTACCGGTGCTTCGAGCGATATTGACCAGGCAACAAGGGTTGCTCGTAGCATGGTTATGGAATTTGGCATGAGCGATCTTGGACCGATCAACTTGGGGCCGCAAATGGAGTTGACAGAATGGGGGAGGATGTGGAACGAACAGCCACAAGTTTCTCAACAGATGCAAAATAGAATTGACCAAGAAGTTAAGAAAATTGTCGATACCGCCTACCAGAAAGCAGTCACAATTATTAAAAAATTTCGCAAGAAACTCGATCTTGTGGCTGAAGAGCTATTGAAAAAGGAAACACTTGAGAGTGAAGATTTTGAACGTATTATGGGGGGAGCCAAGGTTCTCAGCAACCCCGAGCTTGCCTTCATCAAGGCAAAAAAATAAAGAGAAAGCTAACTAAGGTATAGAATATATTTAT
The DNA here is from genome assembly GCA_000999595.1 of Microgenomates group bacterium GW2011_GWA2_44_7. GTDB lineage: Bacteria > Patescibacteriota > Microgenomatia > GWA2-44-7 > GWA2-44-7 > GWA2-44-7. The sequence goes on along the minus strand of LCJH01000037.1, from coordinate 9,458 downwards.
GGTCCGGTTGGTTCTTATTGATGGCAATGCCATCCTTCATCGCGCCTATCATGCCCTCCCGCTGTGGCGTAACCAACAGGGTGAAGCCACGAATGGTATCTATGGCTTCTTCTCCATTCTCCTCAAAGTTCGGGACGAATTTAAGCCACAATATTTAGTCGTCACTTTTGATCATCCCTCGCCCACGTTCAGGCACATAGCTTATGTTGGTTATCAGCATACTAGGGTCAAAGACAGACAAATTGAAGAAGATATCTGGGGTCAACTTGAAAAACTTCGTCGCTCGCTGGAGTCAATTGGGGTTGCCGTATTTCAGCTGGAGGGGTTCGAGGCAGACGATCTTCTTGGAACCCTTTCACATCAGGCCGTTTCAACTAAAAAAAACAGCCTCGATGAGGTGATCATCGTCACCGGCGATCGCGATCTTCTCCAGCTTGTCAATGATAAAATTCATGTCCTTCTTCCCGAAAGAGGCCTTTCCGACACCCTCCTCTTAGATGAGAAAGGAGTTTTACAAAAAATGGGCGTGCCACCGAACAATATTGTCCAGTACAAAGGCCTTGTTGGAGACACCTCTGATAACTATCCCGGCGTCCCGGGGATCGGACCAAAAACTGCCGTCATGCTTCTTACCGAATATGGGTCAATCGAAAATATCTATAAACATCTCAACTCCAAAAAATCCAAGAAAGCTTCTGTCTTAACCCCCCCCATCATCGAAAAGCTGATCCAAGGCCACGAGGGTTCAGTAATTTCCTGTAAGTTAGCGACCATCAGAAAAGATGTCCCCCTAAGTCTCGAGCTCCAAAAAGCTAAAATGCCTTCAGACGACAGCCTCGTCTCCTTATTTCGGGGCATGAATTACCTAAGCCTGGTCAAACGAATAACGGGGGAGAGCGAAGTCATTAAAGAGCGTCCCAAAAAAGATAAAGCCAAGGGACAAATAGAGCTGATATGACCGCCCTTCATCCAAAGATCGCCCTGGTTCATGATTACGTGAAGGAGTTTGGGGGAGCGGAAAGAGTCTTGCTGATCCTTTCTGAAATGTTTCCCCATGCCCCCGTTTACACCGCTTTTTCCGTGCCAGGATCGACTTTTGCTAAAGCTTTATCCGGCAAGAAGGTTGTTACTTCCTGGGCAAATTTCTTCCTTCGTTGGGGAAATCTCCATAGTCCCTTTAGGTTTCTAATCCCGCTGCTCTGGCCAAGCTTCGATTTTAGAGCTTTTGATATCGTCATCTCCTCAGCTTCTGGCTATATGCCGGAAGGCATCAGTGTGTCCCCGAAGACTCTTCACCTTTGTTACTGCCATACTCCGCCTCGTTGGCTTTACAACTATTCGACCTCAATCGGTTTTAAGAAATATCTGCCTGTTAAAATTTACGGCATCCTTGTCGGACACTTCCTACGAATTTTTGATTTCCAATGGGCTCAAAAAGTAGACCTCTTTATCGCCAATTCAAAAAACGTCCAAGCGAGAATCAATAAATTCTATCGACGTTCCTCAAGTGTTATTTATCCGCCCGTAGAGGTCAATGGGATAAAGCAAGCAACTATCGGATTAAAGCCAGATAACTTCTATCTAATCGTCTCACGCATTGTTGGTGGCAAGGGGCTAGAGTTAGCCCAAATGTGGAATTATCTCGGTCGTTGTAAAGCCTTCCTGGCCTTAGCTACCGATGAAGATTTCGGGGTTACCCCCGTTGAAGCCATGGCCGCCGGCCGACCGGTTATTGCTTTCGCCGGCGGCGGTTATCTGGAGACGGTGGTTGATGGTAAAACGGGTGTATTTTTCAAGGAAAACTCCGTCGATTCTCTCATCTCGGCCATGAAACGGCTAGACAAATTAGCTATAAAGCCTCAAGATTGTCGACAGCAAGCTATGCGCTTTTCCAAAGAGAGGTTCATAAAAGAGATGGATCATTTTGTTAAAAATAGCTGGAGGACTTTTCATGCCGGAACTTCCTGAAGTCGAAACTATCCGACGCGGCCTTGAAGAAAAAATAAAAGGTTTAACCATCAAAAATGTCGAGGTCCGACTAGCTAAACAGTTTCAAGGCAAAGCGACCGATATCATCGGTGCGAAAGTCCTTAGCGTTCGCCGCCGCGGCAAGGTAACCATTATTGATCTGTCCAACGGGAAAAGCCTCATTATTCACTTAAAACTGACTGGCCAACTTGTTTTTCGCCATGACGGCCGGAGTTTTATCGGTGGCCATCCCATCCCTTTCGCCGGTACAGATTTACCCGCCAAAACGACGCATATTATTTTTGACTTCACCAACGGCGCTCGTCTGTTCTATAACGATCTGCGTCAATTCGGCTGGATTAAAGTACTCAGGTCAGAAGAGGTAAACACCACCAGTGCCATTGGCAAATTAGGCATCGAGCCCTTTACCAACGACTTTAGCCTCGAGGCCTTTTCACCAATCCTTAAAAGATCTTCAAAACCAATAAAATTAGTTTTAATGGATCAAGAGAAAATTGCCGGCGTGGGAAATATCTATGCCAACGATGCCCTCTTTGAAGCCGGTATCGATCCTAGGCGAAAAGCCAACAGTCTCACCCCTAGCGAAGGTCATAAACTTTTTATCAGCCTGCACAGTGTTCTTAAGGAAGCAATAAAATATGGGGGCTCTTCTGCCGCCGATGAAGCTTATGTAAATGCCGCCGGTGTACCCGGGAAATATCAAGACCATTTTCGTGTCTACCAACGCCAAGGTCAGCTTTGTTTAAATAAATGTGGTCAGAAAATTGTGCGAATAGCCTTAAGCGGTCGGGGAACCTTCTTCTGCCCACACTGCCAAAAGTAGTCAAATGTTATTAAACTCAATTTCTCTCACCCACTTCCGAAGCTTTCCTAAGAGTCATTTTGACTTTGACGGCCAAACCATCGCCATTTCCGGTTTAAACGGTTCCGGCAAAACCAACCTTCTTGAGGCTATTTACCTTCTCGCCTCGGCAAAAAGCTTTCGTGCGGACGTCGAAGAAGAGATGATACAAGAGACACAGGAAGTGGGACATGTCAAAGGTAAACTCTATAGCCATGATCACGAAAAAAAAGAAATAGAAATTGTTCTTACTCGGGGTCAAGTCGGCGGGGAGAAAGTAAGCCGAAAGAAGTTTTATGTAAACGGCGTAAGCAAGCAAGTCACGAATTTTGTCGGAAATCTTAAGGCTGTCATCTTTGGCCCTTGGGATCTTGACTTAATAACCGGTTCTCCCGGCCTGCGTCGTCGCTATTTAGATTCAGTTCTTATCCAAACAGACAGGGAGTACCACCGCGCCCTTATTTCCTATGAAAAAGGACTTAGGCAACGCAATAAACTGCTTGAAGACATAAGAGAGAAGGGTGCTTCTCGTCACCAACTTATCTTTTGGAATAAATTACTCATAAAAAATGGAAATTATCTCACTAACAAAAGAGAGGAGTTCCTAAGTTTTCTGAACCTATTCAAACCCTTTCTCAACTGGCAATTAAGCTTTCTCTCCAGATACGATCGTAGTTCCATTTCAGAGACTCGTCTTCAGCAATACTCGCAAGAAGAAGTTGCCGCCGGAGTGACCTTAGTTGGCCCTCACCGAGACAACGTTGAATTTTTCCTGGAAAGAGACGATCACAATATCGATCTTTCAAAATTCAGTAGCCGCGGAGAACAACGATTGGGTGTCCTCTGGTTAAAGTTATCCGAACTTGAGTTTCTCGCCAGCTCCCAAGAGTCTCGGCCGGACCGACCTGTTCTGCTTTTAGATGATATTTTCTCCGAACTTGACCATCGCCATCGTGAATTGGTAATAACGACCATCGGGAAACAGCAAACCTTTATCACCGGTGCTGACGATCATCTATTTCCCAACTTTAATAGTAAGATACAGTTAATCCGGCTTTGAAGCTAATACGGTCGATTCCTCGGCCAAATGTCCCAGCTCTCTCCCTCAGCAGACGACCGTCAGCCGCCGTCCGGTCTTTCTGCGAAAAAGTAAACACCCCCTTGTATTTTCCGCAGAATTTCCGATAATTTACCGCAGAGGTATCCTTAGATGCACATACCCGGTCCGAGCCGAGCTAGTGCCACGGCTCACCCTGGGTGTAAATAGCCGTTTGTCAAAAGACTATAAGTTCACAAATATGTACGCTCCGAAATTTACCATCACGAATTCAATTCTTAAAAATGTCGGTTTAGTTGAAGCCGCCAGAGAAGTCATTATCAACGCTCCCATTGTTCCCTCGTACGAGAAAAAGTTTCGTGAAGAAGCAATCGCCCGTCAAGTGCACTACGGCACCCATCTTGAGGGCAATGACTTGCTATACCCTGAGGCTATTAAGGTTGTCGCCGAGATGTCAGCGCGCAATATCACTTCTGCCAATCAAGTTATCGGTGTCGTCGGCCAAGAAAAAGATATCCAAGAAGTGGTTAATTACCGACGTGTTATGGATTATATCAGCCAACTTTATTCCCAAAATAATTCAGAGTTTATCTATACTGAAGCGATTTTAAACCAAATCCATTTGGTTTCGGTTGATAAACTGGTCTCCCCGGAGCATGCCGGTCGGTATCGCGTCGAACAAGTGACCGTCCGAAATACGCAAACCGGAGAGATCTTCTTTCGACCTCCACCCGCGGTTGAAGTCCCTTTCCTGGTCAAAGATGTTATTGATTGGCTAAACAGTGCACCAAATCGCGAGCTTCACCCCGTCCTTCGGGCAGGCATCATTCATTATGACTTAGCTGCGATTCACCCTTATGTTGAAGCAAACGGACGGACAGCCAGGGCATTTGCCACCCTGGTCCTGTTGGTTGAAGGCTATGATATCAAGCGTCTTTTTGCGCTTGAGGAGTATTTTGATCGTCAGGCGGCTGAGTATTATGGCGCCATTGCGTCCGTCTCCAATCAAAGCAGTGACCTTTTGGAAAGAGACTTAACCCCTTGGTTAGATTTCTTCACCAAAGCCTTAGCCGTCGAGCTGTCACGAGTTAAAGAGAAAGTTAGGACCCTCTCCGTAGACTCCCGTTTAGTCCGCCATTTAGGGGGAAGACAAATCGAACTTTCAGAAAGACAGCTCAAATTAATGGAATACATACAATCGCAACGCGAAATTACTATGGCGACTGCAAAAAATATACTGTCCATGGTTTCTGAAGACACCATTCTTCGAGATCTCAAAGATCTCGCCAATAAAGGTGTCATCTCCAAGCATGGTGTTACAAAAGCTGCCAAATATGTCCTCTCCGCTTCATGAAAAACTCGACGGCTTTTTATCTTGTAATTTTCCTGGCAGTTTTTACAGGTATCATTCTTTTTATAGAAGGATTAGTAAAAGTTTTTGCAGGTAAAAAAATCGGCATCGTCAGTCTACTATTTGCCATTTTGTTTCTTGCCACCGCCGTTATTGCTTATTCGGTCGTCGCCGCCCTTGCTAAATGAAATTCAGTCATTTCTGTCAGGTTCTCAGCCAATTGGAGCAAACGAGCTCTCGGAATCAAATGGTGGTTATCTTATCGGGCTTGTTTAAAAATCTCCGCCCAGAGGAGACCGCCGAGACGATCTATCTTTTGCAGGGTAGGGTTGCCCCTCTCTACGAACCTATTGAATTTGGGCTTAGCGATAAATTGCTTGTTCGGGCAATTTCCAAAGCTTATGAAGTTGAAAATAGTGCCGTCGTTCATCAGCAACAGAAATTAGGAGATCTGGGCAAAGCCACCGAAACCATCGCCTCGCAGCGAGGAAAAAATGTTAAATCCGATCAATCTGTTTTTCAGGTTCATGCCCGTCTTTTTGCTATCGCCAAGACAAGCGGTCTAGGGTCAGTCGATAAAAAGATTAATCTTGTCGGCGACCTTTTAAGTCTCCTTGATCCTCTTTCTGTTCGCTTTGTCATCCGTATCGTCTTGGACACTCTTCGTCTGGGGTTTTCCGACATGACCATGATCGAAGCTTTTAGCTGGTCCATCGACAACTCCAAAGCCCATAAGTTAATTATTGAAAGTGCTTATAATATTCGACCAGACCTGGGGCAAATCGCCACTATTTTAAAAAAAGACGGTATTTCTGGGCTACGCCGTCTGCAGCCGTCTGTTAACACGCCTATTCTGATGGCTCGCGGCGAGCGTTTAACTAGCGGCGAGGATATTATTAACAAAATTGGTCGCTGTGCCCTTGAACATAAAGTTGACGGATTCAGATTACAAATTCATTTTAGTAAAAAGAGAGATACCGTACGTCTCTTTACCCGGAATCTGGAAGACGCAACCGTTATGTATCCCGACGTCGTCGAGGGCATCAAACAACAAATCAACGCCGCTGAAGCTATTTTTGAAGGCGAAGCGGTAGGTTATAACGAGAAAAGTGGACAGTTTCTGCCTTTTCAAGAAACCGTCCAGCGGAAACGAAAATACCACATCGAAGAAAAAGCTTTGGAAATTCCCTTAAAATTAATCTGCTTTGATGTTCTATACAAGGACGGTCAAACTCTTCTCAGTCGTCCCTACGGCGAAAGAAGAAAGATCTTAGAGGATATGGTTAAATCAGGGCCAGTTCTTTCCGTTATTGAAGAAAAAGTTGTCGAAACTCCGGAGGAAGTCAAAGTGTTTTTTCAAGATGCCGTTACTCGCGGCCTTGAGGGCATTTTTGCCAAAAGACTGGACGGAGCCTATCAAGCGGGCGCCCGCGGGTGGAACTGGATTAAATACAAACGAAGCTATGCCGGTCGCCTGGAAGATACTCTTGATACTGTTATCATGGGCTATGATTATGGCACAGGCAAGAGAACCAGTTTTGGTATCGGCGCCCTCCTTTTGGGCGTCTACAACCCCAAAAAGGACCGATTCGAAACTATCTCCAAGATGGGTACTGGGCTAACCGACATCGAATGGAAAGAAATGCGTCAGAAACTGGATCTGCTCAAAGTTTCCGAAAAACCAGCCCGTTATGAAGTAGACAAAGCACAAACGGTCGACATCTGGGTAAATCCAAAGATCGTTATCCAAGTCAGGGCTGATGAGATTACCCGCTCTCCCGTTCATACCGCGGGCAAAGATAACCAACAACTTGGCTACGCCCTGCGTTTTCCAAGGCTAGAAACCATCAGAGACAAGATACCCGAAGATGCCAGCAGCGTCGCTGAAGTAATCAGTATTTACAAAGCCCAAGGAAAGCAAAAAGTTTAAAATCAGACTTCACCCCAAAGTCAACTGCCGATTGACGACCTAAAAGCTTTGTGAAAACATAAACCACAGTAAGTCAACTGAAAGGAGGTGAAATATGCCAACCGCTACTAACACAGGTTTACCCAAAAACACCGCCGCCGCCCTTGCGTATCTTTTAGGCTGGTTAACCGGTCTTATCATGCTTGTGCTTGAGAAAGATAAATTCGTCCGCTTTCATGCCATGCAATCAATCATTGTTTTTGGAGGTCTAAACCTTCTCGTCATGGTTCCCATATTTGGGTGGGTCCTTTTACCCTTTGCTGTTCTTGCCGGCTTTATTCTTTGGCTTGTTCTGATGTTCAAGGCCTACAAAGGTGAAGAATTTGTCCTACCAGTTGTAGGGGAGTTCGCCAAGAAACAAGTTGCCAAACTAAGCTAAAAGCTAATAAGGAAGACCTACTAGGGCTTTTATCCGGTTACAAAAATTGTGTTTTGTGGCCGGAGTTTATGTTTTAAGTGTTCAACATTTCCACTACCAACGTTGACCAACTATAGTTTTTCTGCCCTTCGCCCCTTCCCGTAAACGGATTATAAAACTCTCTAAATCCGGACTTCTCAACCAGCGCAATCGTTTTCTTTGCCAATTCATCCGCAAGCTCTATATATCCATGTTTCAAAAGTCCCTTCCAAATAAACCAATTTGTGTTTATCCATACCGGCCCTCGCCACAGAAGCACATTATCCTCTGGATTAAATGAGGCTTCTTCCTTCGAAACAAATGGTATTGGATAGGGGAGCCAAAACTGAAACCGATTTGCCAAATGGTTCTCAACAATCTTTGTCACCACTTCTTTCGGGATAGTATCCAAAATTATCGGAAAAATTGATGAGATTGTCATCACATCATTGCGTTCGTAAGAATCACCTTTATGGATAACGTCAAAAAACAAGGATTTTTCAGGGTCATAGCAAAGTCTCAATATCGCTTCTTCGACCAAGTCCGCCTTTTTATCAAAGGTACGAGCCTTTTCCATTTCAGAAACGACTGCAGACAGTCGCCCCAACGACCTTAATCCTTGGGCGTATATACAATTGAACATGACATTCTCTACGTTAAAAAGGTTGCTGCTGAAAATTTTTTGTGTCATCCAGCCCATCAGTCCATATTTAATCAATAGTTTATAGAAAGATATGTAAACTGCCGCTGGGTTTGGCCGGCCTTCATCCTTACCCAAAAGAGCCCTGTCAAATGCCGGACTATCATCGGCACTCTCCCATGGATGAATAATTGAGACTAAATTATCTTTATCCGGATCACGCTGGGTACCTAACCACAGGTAATACCTCTCAAGTGCCGGCAACACCTCTTTTAAATATTCCAGATCTTGCGTTGTTTTAAAGACTTCCTCAACCGCCGTCGCGACCACCGGTGGTTGAGTAATTCGGCTTAAGTTTCCTTTAAATAGCGGCCAAGCTAGAATTTCCGGCCATTTTCCTCCTTGCCAACGGATCATGCTCGGCAAAAAGCCCTCATCATCAACCACTGATAATAATGTTTTCAGCTCTTGCTTTGCCCATTGGGGATTAAGCCGGCAATTCACAATCGCATGAAAGCACGAATCCCAGAGCCACTGATGAGGGTATTTGCCCGCTGCAGGGCAGATATAAAAATAAGCTTTTTTTATTCCGCCGATACTCGCCATCCCGGTCTTTACGTTTCTTTCAAGAATCGTCTTTGCCTCTTCTATCAGATTGCTCATTGCTGCATTTCGATAGTAACATAAGGACTCGCCTCAAAGATGCGCTACAATCATTCTATGAAGCTTATTGTCGGTCTCGGTAATCCTGGAAAGGAGTATCAAACCACTCGCCATAACATTGGTTTTATGGCCATAGATCAACTGCTCCGAGACCTAGAATGTCCTCCGATGGGCTTCGAAAATAAACTAAAAAGTGAAATTATTGGTTGCCGCTATCCTCTCTCCGCTGGTCAAACCGAAACACTTCTCCTCGTTAGGCCACAGACATTTATGAATCAGTCTGGAGAAGCTGTAAAACTAGCCTTCAACTACTACAAAAACCGACTTACGGTCGAAGATCTTTGGGTAGTTCATGACGATGTCGATCTCCCCTTAGGCCAAATAAAAATCCAGTTAGGGGGAGGGACCAGTGGCCATCACGGGTTGGATTCTATCGCTCAAGCTATCGGTTTTGGATTCATCCGCTTCCGTCTTGGTATCGGGCGCCCCAAAAAAGGAGCAAATGACGTCTATGACTTTGTTCTGGAGCCGTTTCCCTCCGAAGCCAAGCC
>LCJH01000036.1 GCA_000999595.1 Microgenomates group bacterium GW2011_GWA2_44_7 | reverse complement strand
ACCCCCTTTGATCCGACTATTCTACTGTACTTAAGGGGGGCTCTGGCGAAGTGAGTCACTTAATCTCAATGTCGCAAATGTATCTTAACTTATTCAGAGTTACCCACGTTACGACAAAGCTGGTATGATACAGTTACGCTATGAAAGGACTATTTGTAAAAATCCGAGCTACTGTCAGGAAAATTCCTCGCGGCAAAGTTTCAACTTATGGCGAGATTGCCAGAATGGCAGGAATTAGTGACGCTCGAAAAGTCGGATGGGCTCTCTGGGGTAACCAAGACCCTACTCTTCCCTGCCATCGGGTGGTGATGAAAGACGGAACAATTCCTAAGGATTACTCTCTTGGTGGATGGCAAGAACAAAAGGCTCGGTTGGTTCCGGAGGGTGTTACCTTTATCAAGGAGGCTCAAGCTGACATGAAAAAACACCGTTGGAACAACTCTGAAAAAAAATTTAAACTTTCACTCCCAACAAGCCGAGAGCCGAGATAAACTTGTCAAAGTCTTTATATATAAACGTCGAGATACCAAGATTCTTTGCTCCAGCAAGATTATCAGGGTTGTCATCGGAAAATATAATCTCTGGTGCTTCTACCTCGGACTTCATAATTAACTCTTTAAAAATAATTTCTGAGGGTTTTACCGCTCCGACTTGATATGAAAAAACGGCAGCATCAAAGTCGTCAAGGAATCGAAATCGTTGTTGCAAACCATTAACCCGCGCCGAGAAGTTATTTGAACATATAAGCGTCTTGTATCCTTCGTTTTTCAATTCTTTGATGGTTTTAATTACTCTTTCATCTACGTCATACCCGGATATAAGAAGTGCCACTATCTCCTTGGGAGTTAAATCAGAGTTCCACTGACCCTTGGCCCAGGCCCAAAACTCATCATCGGTCATTTGCCCTGTTTTATATAGTTTGTTCATCTGGTCGCTCTTAAGGAAAACCCCCTTTGCCGCTTCCTCAGAGATACCATAATCCCCTAAGGCTTTAATAAAATTATTTTTCCCATTTGGGAAATAAACACCGTCAAGATCAAATGTGATTGCTTTAATCATTTTGCTATCTTTGAGTTTCCCTGAGTATCATTTAGCCTTGAATTTTCTTTTTTTGATATCTCTATGGAGCTCTTTCTTTAGTTCCTCGGCGGCTTTTTTTATCTTGTCCTCAATTTTATTTACCTTTCCGTTTAGAAATTCCCAGATTTTCTCATGATTATTTCCGGCAAGGTGTTTCAAGAAAGTTTTTTTATCGCCCTCGGAAAGCTCTGATAATATCGCATCCATCACCACATGGTGAAGACTCGACTCTGCCACACTGACTAAATGTTCTCGCTCTTGGGATGAAAGCTGTACCTCCTGAAGGGCGACATATATTGACTCAAATTCGACTAGATGGCTATAAAAATGTCTTTTGCGCATAGGTTAAATCATCTCGAGCGGACCTAAGGGTATTTTATCTTCTGGATCGTCAATAAAAAAGAAGAGCACTAGCCCTTTTTGAGGACCATTATTAAGGCCTAAAATATGCATCACTTCCGGAGAACCACCAAATTGCTTACCTGTCCATGGTGCCGGCCCTGAATCACCAATATCTCCCACCACTGCCTGGTTGTTCTGTGGGTTGAAAACCATGATTTTCCTGTATTTAAAGAAATTCGAATATTCTCGGACTCTACTTGTATACCCCGAAGCAAGAAAGGTCTGTGTGACAACATAATATCTTTTGAATCTGCAAAATACCTCCAGGCTCCTAGCCCAGGAGCTATCCCAGAGCGTTCATATAACTTCTTTTGATCTTCAGACTCAAAATGTTTACTTAGATTATCCCCGGGAAATCGGTATAAATGCTGCTCTGCACCTATCCAGCCATAATTTGTATTTAGTTCTTTTTGGTCTATTTCGACGGTCACTTTAAAACCGTAGGCTTTTGTGAGAAGTTCAGAAATTGATGACTTCTGCTGGGCAGATAACGGGCTGGCAACTTTTGGAAGTTCATCTAAAATTGCCGCCTGAAAGACCGTTTTCCGGCTGGACTTGTTGGTTACAAGACCTGTATTGTCGGCTGCGAGCTTTGGAACAAATTCGCCCATTCCAGGTATAGCCAGTAGCATGAGTCCCCCGAGTGATCCCAGGGCTAGCTGATCGCTTTGAATGTTTTCCTTTAGCCAATTTAGTGCCTTTCTATGCCTCTTATTAATCTGGTGGCGCAACCGCCTGTGTTTGATTGACCATTTTCGATTTAGGTATTCAAAATCAGTTTCCGGTCTTTTATAGAAGCCGAGTCTTTTAAAATAAGGGGCAAGGGTCTTCAACATATACAAACACTGGTTGGTTGTTATTGTATACTCAAAAATTTTGTCGAAAATTTTTGAGTATAACGAATCTGATCTGATTTTTCGCTCTATGAGCTGCAATTCAGAGTAAGATTAGTATACACATTTCCAGACCTGTCTTCAGAAGCTTGGTGATAAAATTAATAGACTAATTGCTTATGCAAGGTAAGAGGAAAGATAAAACCATCAAGTTCTCGGTAACATACATTTGGAGTTTTATCAGAAAAAATCTCCACATTTTTCTTCTGGTTTTTATTCTTGGTATTGGTTTTTTCTTTCGCACATACCAATTAAAAGAGAGAATGAACTATGCTCACGACGGGGATTTATATTCTTGGATAGTCAAAGACATTGTAGTTAATCGTCACTTCCGTTTAATCGGCCAATTAACAAGCGCGGATGGAATCTTTATAGGGCCGGGATTTTATTATGCAATCATTCCTTTTATGGTACTTGTTAAGATGGATCCATTCGGGGCAGCATTTTTTGTGACCATTGTCGGAGCTCTCTCTATTTTTAGTTATTATCTTGTATTTTCAAGACTATTTAACAAAGAAATAGGTCTAATTTCTTCCTTTCTTCAGGCCGTTCTCATCGCGCCTATCTATTTTGATCGAAGAGTCGTCCCTAGTACTCCGACAAATCTTTGGGTTGTATGGTTTTTCTATACGATCGTAATGCTCTCCCGTGGAAATTACTCCGTTCTACCGCTTTTGGCATTGCTCCTTGCCGCCGTCTGGCATATTCATATTGCCCTGTTGCCAACCTTAATTGCGATCCCCATGGCTGTTATTTTTTCCAGAAAACTCCCGACAAAAAAACAGATGATTCAATTTTTAATTCTTACGATCATTTTCTCGCTCCCACTTTTAATTTTTGAAGTGAGACATCAATTTATTCAAACAAAGAGCCTTATTAATAACTTTACAGTGAACCATGGTGGTGATAGTGGATTACGAAAATGGGATCACGTATATCAAATGGTCTCCGGTAATGCTGAAAATTTATTCTTTTATCCTCAGAAATTTCCTTTTGACAACAGACAATTATTTTTAATAATTATTCTTATATGTCCCATGCTTCTCGTATGGAAAAGAGTGGTGAGACCAATAGAACTATTAAGTCTGTATACACTTGTGGCGGGTGTTCTTCTTTTTTTTACCGCTTCTTCGTCCACAATTTCGGAATATTATTTTAACAGTATTGAAATTGTAGAAATTCTGATAGTTAGCGGAATTGCTTATCTTGTGTATAAATGGTCGCTTCTCGGCAAGCTATTTGTATTAACCCTTGCGGCCGTTGTCTTTATTAAGAACTTCACTTTTTTTATGAACGAGAAGATTTATCATAAGGGATACGTTGAAAGAAAGTCGGCGGCTGAGTTTATTACAAATGATGCCAGATCCAAGGACTTTCCCTGTGTGGCAGTTTCTTACATCACCAGTCCAGGAGAAAATGTTGGTTTCCGTTATTTCTTTTGGCTAAATCGTCTCCACGTTAATCAGCCCAAAAATGGTGGACCTGTCTATACTATCGTCATTCCCGACGAACTGGCCAACGGCGAGGGTAAAAAAATCTTTGGCCATATCGGCGTAATCCCACCCAAAGAAATTCCAACCAAAGACCAGATACTCCAGAGTTGTAGTGGAACTGATCCCAACCTCACCGACCCCATGTTTGGATATACTGGCTAAAGTTATCCTTCTTTCCGCGTATTCTGACTAGGCATACCCGCAAGTTCTTCAAAAATCGTATATTTCGTAAATCTTCTGTAGACATCAGATTGTAAAAATAAATTCTAAAACGTAAAATAAGCGCACCTCCCGCCTTGAAGCCGATGAAAAAGGGAGGGCCGGGGAATCCCGCAACGACCGCAAATTCGTGCGGTCCTGTGAGGGGAGACCCCGGAGGCAATTTTACGCTCCCAGGTTCCGCACAAGGAGGTGCGGGACCTGGGAGTTATTCATGAAACAAACCAAATACAAAAAACTTACTAAGACGAACTTCTGTTAAGAATGGAGCTTCAATACGTTTTACTTAAGAATCTCTGTCAGCCTACTTATGAATGTCTCCGGATATTTAACTCTCAATAGATCTGAAGCCTCCTGAAGCGATACCCATTTGTACTCGGTATGCTCGTCGCTTAATCTGATGTTCTCCACTTTCTCAACCCGGCAGATATAGGCCGAAAGTACAATACCCCTGGAATCGTCTCCCGAAGTCGTGCGCTGGTTTGATAGCACCATTGAAAACGGTTCAAATGTAGTTACGTTAGCTATACCTGTCTCTTCCTCCACTTCACGCCTTAGGGCACTTTCTACGGTATCTCCTTTTTGCATCCGGCCACCTGGCAGGTCCCAATATGGCTGACGTTTATAGCCTGAACGAGTTATCGAACTTGCCTTAAGTAGTAGAACTCGCTTATCGGAGTCAAGGACGATCGCTTTTATGCCAAGAAAAAAAAGATCATCGTTCATTTAGACTACGTACTTAATTAGGGTAGTGGCAATGTTTGTATTTCAATGGTGTGCCATCTGGTTTTTTCTTGCCGCACCAACAGGGATCATTTCTTCCTAAATCTTTATGAGGTTTAACAATTGAAGGATTTGTCGCCCCCAATCCACTCATCGCATTTGCTAAATCGGATAATCCTCCTGATGGGGCGGGCGCTGTCACCACTTCGCCCTCAACCGGTGTCAGTTCCTTCACCGGTGTGGTGGAGATTGCTTCAGTAGGCGTCGTGTCGACAACCACCGGTGTCGGACCGATAGCCGGTCCCACCTGAACTCTAAACAGTCGACGAATAACCTCACTGTTTATCTGAGCGACTAACCTTTCAAACATCTGAAAGGCTTCATTTTTATACTCTACTAATGGTTCTCTTTGCCCATACCCTCTAAGACCGATTCCTTCACGCAAGTCATCGATGGCGTCTAAATGGTCCATCCAGAGTGAATCAATTGACGTAAGGTAGGCAAACTTTTCCACCTCCCGCATAACCTTTTCCCCAAGTTGCTTTTCTCGGCCATCATAAGCTTTAATTGCCAGGTTTTTTAGGAAATCGCCTATCTTTTCTTTAGTTTTGAGACTATAAACCTGTAGCTTTAGATTTTTCTCGGACGCATCATCAAACGGAATTAGTTCCCCGAACCCGTGAATTATCCTATCAACCTCCGCTTCGGTGTAACCTTCCGGGGCATATAAAGTTGCTAAGTTATCAATTTCTTGGCTAATTAATTCTCCTAATTTCCCCTTAAGGTCTTCTCCGGCAAGTACGGACCGCCTCGTTTTATAGATTATCTCCCTTTGCCGATTCATGACATCGTCGTATTCGACTAAATGCTTTCTTTGATCAAAGTAAAAACCTTCAACTTTTACTTGTGCTTGTTCAATTGACTTACTAACCATGCCGTGTTCGATCGGTTGATCTTCCGGGATTTTGAGCATCGTCATCAAATTTGAGACTTGCTCACCCCCGAAGAGCCGCATTATTTCATCCTCAAGTGAGACGAAAAATCTGGAAGATCCCGGATCTCCTTGCCGACCTGATCGACCCCGTAACTGATTATCGATTCTCCTCGATTCATGTCTTTCTGAACCAAGGATATGTAAACCACCCAACCGAACTACTTCTTCATGTGCCTTTTCCCAAACATTCATTTTCTTTTCGTATTCTTTTTCCGAAATTTTATCCGATATCGCATATTTTGGATCAGGCGGTTGGGCACCACCAAGGATAATGTCTACTCCTCGGCCAGCGATGTTTGTCGCAACTGTTACTGACCCTTTCTTGCCTGCATCCGCAATGATTTCTGCTTCCTTTTCATGATTTTTGGCATTAAGTAAGCTATGGGGTACACCTTTTCTTCGAAGATAATCGCCAAGAATTTCGTTCTGTTCTATTGAACGTGTCCCGACAAGAATCGGTTGTCCCTTTTTATGAAGCTGGTTTATCTCTTCTACTATCGCGGCATATTTTGCCCGAGTTGTTTTATATACCTGATCGGCATGATCGGTTCGCACCATCGGCCTATGGGTTGGTACGCTAATTACGTCGAGTTTATAAATTTTGTGGAATTCTTCTGCTTCTGTCGCGGCCGTACCGGTCATCCCACCCAGCCGCTCGTACATCCGGAAGTAATTCTGAATCGAAACAGTCGCTAGGGTTCTTGATTCCTGTTGAATCTTTACACCCTCCTTGGCCTCCACCGCTTGGTGTAACCCTTCTGACCATCGCCTGCCGAACATCAGTCTCCCCGTAAACTCATCAACGATTATTATCTGGTCATCTTTGATAACGTAGTCTCGATCTTTGATGAAAATCGTTCTTGCTTTAAGGGCATTCTCAAGATGATGGATAGTCTCAAAGTCACGCTCGTAAAGATTGTCCACCCCAAGCATCTTTTCTACTTTCTTAATGCCATGATCTGTGAGACTTGCCGATTTATGTTTCTCGTCGAGAATGAAATCAGTGTCACCTGACAACCGCTCAATTAACCGCGCAAAGTCATAATACTTTTGAGTGGGCTCGGTATCGGGCGCTGAGATGATAAGTGGCGTTCTCGCCTCGTCAATTAAAATGGAGTCCACCTCATCCACAATGGCAAAGTAATGCTCTGCTTGGGTCATTTCCTCAACTCTTTGAACCATATTGTCTCGAAGATAATCAAAACCAAATTCGGAATTTGTCCCATAAACAATATCTGCCTTATAAGCCTCAGGTCTGGAAATAGGCTTTAGATGAGCAAGCCGTTCGTCGCCGTGAGTCGGATCGTTATACTGGGGATCAAAAATAAAACCCCGGAGTTGGTCATCATGAATAGTTATGCCGACCTTCATCCCAAGGATGGAAAAGATTGAGCCATTCCACCCGGCATCTCTCCTGGCTAGATAATCGTTTACAGTCACAAGATGAGATCCCTTGCCGGTGAGTGCATGAAGATACAAGGCAGGTACAGCCGAAAGAGTTTTTCCTTCACCGGTTTTCTGCTCTGCGATCTTTCCTTCCGATAAGGCAATGGCGGCAATCATCTGTTCGTCAAAATGTCTCTTGCCGAGCGTTCTGACTGTTGCTTCTCGAACCAACGCAAAGGCTTCAGGCAAGATCCCGGACAAAAGCTCACCGCCGGCTATCCTTTCCCGTAACTCTGCGGTTTTTGCGGCAAAGTCATTGGTTTTATACTTTTTTATTTCGGGCTCGTAAGAATTTATTTTCTCAACAATTACTTTAAGTCTCGATACTTCTTTTTGATTTAGATCAAAGAACCTTGATAGTAGTCCCAACATATGACTTAAATTTTATCAAAATACTTAAACGAAACATAATTGGGCAAAATTTGTTAAAAAAACTATTGACTTTTTATTGCAATTCTTTCACACTGCGCGTTGTTATCATTTTTAAATTTTTACTAAGTAGGTCGAAAATGTCCAATAGAGTCAGATTTAAAGAAAAACCACAAAAAGTCACGATAATTTATAACAGTGTCGATGAGTCTTCTCCATTTAGTCCTTTAGATCGCCGAGTAGCTGACGCTGATACTATTAATATGGCAATCGATATTGCTGGTAATCTTGAAAAGGTTTTTGAAACTGACTTAATTGACATCCCCCTTGATCACCCGGAATCTGTTTCTTCGATCAAAACTGATATCGTTTTTAATCTTTGTGAAGGTGTCGGATATGAGTTTGCATGCAAAGTAATCGATTCTTTGGAGTCTGCCCACATACCCTATATCGGAGCAAATTCTCTTAACTATCATATAGGATCTGATAAAGCGCTTCTTAAAGAAGTGCTAAATCGGTTTGGGCTGCCAACACCGGCTGGCCAATATTTTGAGAATCCAGCAGACAAAGTTAAACCCTCGTTAAAATTCCCCCTACTCATCAAGCCCGAGTTTGAACATGGAAGTGTGGGAATTACCCAAGAATCTGTGGTTAAAGATGTAAGTCAACTTAAAGAACAAATACTTAGAATAAAAAACGAATATAAACAAGGTGTGTTGGTAGAGGAATATATCGATGGGATGGAATTACAATTAACGCTCGTTGGGAACGGCGAATCACTTCTGGTGCTGCCAATAAAGGAAATATTATTTGTTAACGGTATGTCCAACCGATGGCACGTGGTTACTTTCTCTGCCAAATGGGAAGAAGATTCGGACGAATATAAGGGAACGCCGACTATTTGCCCAACCGAAAATCTTGATGACGACGAAAAAACAGTATTAGAAAAACTTGGGAGAGAGATCTTTATTAAAACTGATTGTCAAGACTACACTCGGATTGATATTCGGTATGACAAGAAAAGCAAGACCCCTTATATTCTGGATGTAAACCCTAATCCTGATCTCTCTTCTGATGCTGCGGTCGCCAAGGCTGCACAAGCTATTGGATGGGACTACCAGACTCTCCTGACTCAACTAGTGATAGCTGCTTGGGAAAGAGTTACTCGGGCCCCTAGGCCAGTGGATAAGAGAGAGACTCTTTTATGTCATCGTCCTTACGATAACCAATAAATTCGTCAGCTCTCTTAACAAGACTACATCTTTTTGTTCTAAGCTTTCGATAAATTCTTCAGCTTCCTGCTTCAGTTTTCTTGTGTGGAAAAGGAAGTTAAAGACGACGGATCCCCCAGGACTTAAGAGGCGTTCTAATTTACTCATATCCCTTAAGTTCTTCACTGCTTGCTCACCAATATAGGTATCAATGATTATAAGATCATATTTGTTTTGAGAGTCTTGTACAAACTTTTGCGCATCTTGAATTTTGAGTGTTAATGATTTTGTCTGAGCCAGAGCGAGATACTTCTTTCCAAGATCAATCATTTGAGGATCTATCTCTACCCCTGTAACTTTTATTCCCGGCCAGGTCATCGAAATTATCCTGGCAACAGTTCCACCACCAAGTCCCAAAATTAAACATGACTTGGGAAAAAACTCGTGTTTTTTAAGATAAGCAATGGCTTTTTGCCAGATTTTGTCAATAAATCTTCCACTTTGAGTCAGTCCACCTACCAAAAATCTAAACTCCCCTTCACTTTTGACAACCACAATCTCGCCATTAAACTTCGATTTCACCCGTTCCAATTCTTGCGTTTTGAAATAATTTAATAGATTCATGATCCTACACTTGCGCTAAACTTCTGTTACTGTTTACTGTTACTTCCCACGTTCTATTGATATCCCTTTGCCTGAAGTTTAAAAAGTTCCGCGTAAAGCCCCTTCTTGGCGAGCAGTTCTTTGTGACCGCCCTCTTCGACAATTTTACCCTTATCGATAACGAAGATCCTATCGGCACGCCTGACGGTGGAGAATCGATGGGAGATAAGGATCAATAACTTCTGGCGGGTGAGATCGATTACTTTGTCAAAAATCTCCTCTTCGGCTTTTGGATCGACATTTGAGGTGGGTTCATCAAGAATTACTATCTCGCCGTTTTTGAACAGAGTTCTTGCCAGTGCGATTCTCTGCCATTGACCCTTAGACGGTTCAACCCCACCTTCAAACTGCTTAGAC
>LCJH01000035.1 GCA_000999595.1 Microgenomates group bacterium GW2011_GWA2_44_7 | reverse complement strand
CCGGTGGTACTAACCACTCACAAATTAAACTGGAAACCACCGCCGGATCATCCTTGGAGGAGAGACTTTAGGGGGTGACATTTCTATTTTGGAATGACATAGGTAAAAGCTGGCGAAAATAAATTTTGGTAAGCTAATTTCTAAAACTTGTATTTACGAATCCGGATATGTATAGTTGCTGACCGTGAGCACAAATGCGGAACGTGATAACAATCTGGATTTGATGTGGAATACCCGAGAAGTGCCACCATATCCGTTGAACACCGTGATTAATAGCGGGCTTCAAGGAGCGGTGCACAACATGCGAAGGACGTTACGGTTGTTACGTTGCAGAGAAACAGACTGGGAACAATTGGCAGGGAGATCGGTGCTTGATTTGGCCTGCGGAAGCCGAAACTCTCCGAACGAGCTCGGTGGGGAGGCGATCCACCTTATTATAGTTTACTGGCAGCTCGAGCCGGAGCAGGGGTTTGGGGAGTAGACATAGCCGATTGTCATTTTTTAGATGCAGGACGCTATCGCCACATACAGGCAGATTTGCTTGAGTATGTGTTGAGGTTGGGTGGTATGGGAATAATCCCTGAGATTACCGGTATGAAATTTGATGTCATTCATAGTTTTAGATTTGCAGATGATAATCTTCCGCCAAGTATGATTGCATCTATAAGAAACAAATATGCGACTGATGATGTTAATTTCTTAACGGAGATTCGAAGACAGGCAAAAAGCTTATTGAAGCCAGGAGGGGTAATCGTCTTTTGACTTATATATCAGAGTCGGTCGAGAAAAGACTCTCCGCATATTATGATATAGAGTAAGGCGGTAAACGAGGCTACTTGATCGGCTTGCTGGGTTTCCTTTCTGATTCACCCGGGGGAAGGTCGGAGCCCAACCCGCTTCGACCGATACGAATCGAGGCGAGATTCCACATATTCCAGAAAAGCTGTCTTTGGGTATTGGCAAAGAGAGCGTTTTGGATTTCCACCCCGACACTCTCCCCTTCTACCCAATTAGCGATGGAAACCGTGTTGTTAAAGATGCCAATGTATTGTTTTATTTCCAAGACTTTGGGTGAGATGTGACGAGATTTGTAATATTTACCCCAGTTAGCCACCTCGGTATACCAATAGTCACCTTGATCGGTTTCGTTTTCGACTTCATACAGAGTAATTTTGCGAAAGACCTGTTCCTCCCTTATTTTTTCGGCGAAAGCTTTGCCGACCATGAGGTTTTTGTTTTGATAGGAGAAAGCCAGAATCTCTTTTTGGGCAGACAGTTGATTCCAGAGCATCTGTTTTAAGCCTTCTTGGCCATGGAAGTATTTAACTTCAAACTCACGCTCAAGTTGAGTTGGCAAGCCCGTTAGCCTCTTAATAAGATCGGGCAAGACGTCTCTTTGGGACTTAACTTTAAGTTCGCCATCGGAGACGAGAAGTTCTAAGTTTTGTGGATTGGATGCTTTTAATTTCCTCCCACGAGATTCTCCTGTAACTTCAATTAACTTCTTAGAAACCAGCTTTTCAATATAACGATATACCCTTGATCGGTTGATCGATATTTCGCGAGAGAGATCAAGTGGAGTGCGTGATCCATTTTGTAATAGATAGAGATAAATATTGACCTCAACTTCATCGAGCCCGAAACGAGCTAAGAGGCCAGATATTTGTTGTTTGTCTGATAGATCGAACATATGTTTGACGAGCCTATAGTAACAGGGATTAAGATCGGTGTCAAGCTTTGCAATTCGCGCAAAGCGGATTTAAAAATTTGCAGCCTAGGAGGAAAGATGTTCGTAAAACTCACCCACTGTGCACGCGGGATTAAGCCCCCGTTCATGACCAGGAAGCAGGCGCTGGGTGTTGCAACGTTCATTGCACTTGCGGGCGCTGAAGATGACGTCAGGATCGTGACAAAGGAGGCGGCAGCTGAAGTACAAGCTGGTGCCACCGACGTCGTTTTGATTGAACCACTCCGCCTGGCAACAACTGGTTGGCCAGGGCCATGGAAGATTCGCATCCGCTGCAGGTGGAGCCGAAGAAATCCGCAAATGCTGCGCTTGGCAAGTCTCGAGGATCCCAAAAAGGCAGCAAAAGCGCTGGCGTACAAGATTTGGAAGAAATACTACGCCGGTAAAGGTGTGTCCGTCGAGGAGATAGAGATCTATTTGGTTGAAGACGACGCACAACACGCGGTAGCTGAGGTTCTCTAGTGCTATCCGGGCGGCCGGAGAGAACCTCTGGCCGCCCAACTTAAAAAATCAATCGTTACAAGTCAAATTTATAAAAGGAGGTGAAAATCATTAGTCTTATTTGTCTAATAAGAAAAATGGGTCTTATGGGAGGAACTTGTGAGTAAGTAGACCGAGCCTTTGGATTTGGTGTGGCCGAAAACCGAAGCCCAGGATACAGTGGTCAAAGTTTCTAATCCCACTTAAGGACTAGAGAGGGCATCCGATCATTTAAGTTTTCCAGTTAGATATAATAGAAATACTTAATGTCGTACGAACAAGCTTTAATAGATATAAACCTAAGAGGACTTCAAGCCGCTGGGATAGAAGCTACACATCTAATACCGAACGAATCTTTGAGCGCAAAACTAGCTACTGCCGCCGAGGCGGTAGCTACACAGATTGAGTCCAAAGGACCGGATTCTCTAATGACTCTCGGCCGAAGTCCCATTATTTCCAGAGTTCTGCTTTCTGGACCCCTATCCGAACGAGGAATAAAAATCCCTACAATCAGATTTGACGACGAGATCAATTCATTGATGTATAAGATGCCCTACCCACGAGAAGAAACAGAATTAAACGAGGAAACAAGATTGAAAGAAATTGAGACACTAATTCAGAAATATCAGCCACACCTCGAACGCGGGAAGAAAATAATGGTCGTGGACGAATTTATCGATGGAGCAACTAAGGCTATCGTCGTGCTCGCACGATTATCACAGCTGGGATTTTCAGATGTGAGTCTCTCTGTCTTCTCTGGTAAACCAGAACTCGATTTCGCTAACCCTAATTTCATAAACACTAAAATTGACGAAATTAATGCTAGGTGTGGGTGGTTCTTGCAGGCATCGGGCGCAATTAGGTCTGGAGCTATTAAAGTTGACTATGGGCAAGCGGTCTTCATCGCTTCACACGACCCAGAATTACAAGCTTACTTAGCCAACCTTGCTAAATTTGTTTCCGCCACCAGATATGAACTGTACGACAATCCCCTTCTGGTGCCATTTTCCACATCCAGAAAGTGGGTTCAAGCGAGCGTTGCTGAATTATTAAGAGCCGTCTCCAGGTCCTCACGGGACTTATCAAAAGCAACTTAGTAATACCTACCTCAAGTTTGCGACCTGCTTAATAGATCGAGACTTTGTCTTTGTTTTGGTCAAAGACTTTCTGGGAGACGACTTTCTTAGTTAACAGTTCTTGGATATCGCCGTATGGACGGTTAGAGATAATTTTGGCAGCGGTGGCAGGGCCGACGCCAGGGAGAGTATCAAGTTCGGAAGCGGAAGCGCTGTTGAGATTAATAAGGCCAGACGGGTTGGACAAACTAGACTTACCTGCCTCGCCGGCAGACGGGTTTGTCTTATTAGACACATTGTAAGAGTCACCAGCGAACGGGATATAGAGCTTTACCCCGTCGGAGAGCTTGGCCGCCAGGTTTAGATTCTTAGCGATCCATTCCCTATCGGCACTTGCCGCCAGCCCGCCGGCAGCAACGAGAGCATTCTGGATGCGATCGCCAGCGGTCAACGAGTAAACGCCGGGGTTAACCACCGCGCCGGAAACGTCGATAATTATTTTTGGTGTTTCCCCGGACCCTATGACAGCAGACGAACTGGCTTGAATAATTTCAACCGTCGTGTCGGTTGCCAGAAATGATTTTAGAGACAGGGTTACACCGATTGCCAATAAAACACCACCAAAGATGATGAGGAGTTTTTGTGGAAAACTTTGTTGCTGCCAAAATAAAAGAATTTTACTTTCCGGGATTTTGTCGTCAAGATCGTCTTGAGAATTGTCACTCACCTCTTTTATTGTCGGACCTTCTGAAAAAGAATGCAAGCAATTGGATGCATTAAACTCGTTGTAGTCGAAAAAAAGTGATCAAAGTAGGCGTGTTTTAGGTCAATTACTATATTAAGCCGTATTAACTTACTTTTGCTCGCGTCAAGGCCAAAATAAATTACTATAGGAATAACAAGCATGGCTATAGGGTATCCTCCTGGGCGTCTGCGGGCCGGGTTTACTGGTATTAGAAGGCAAAATCGGAGAATTTGCGGGGAATAAAAGCCATCCGAAGATTGTCAAAAGGAACCGAGGAACATTTTTTATAAAATTTCTGATGAAATTCTAGCCTCAAGAGACTACAAAGTTAATTAGTCTTCCCTCCAAATAGATAATTTTGCTCGCACTCCTCCCCTGCAAGTGCTTACTGACCCTGGGATGCCGTCTTGCCCTATTTATAGCCTCTTTCTCACCAGCCTTACCAGCTGTTTTTGATGCCTCCATCTCTATTGTGGCTCGGGTTTTGCCATTCACCTGAACCACAACGGTCACTTTCTCAGCTTTTAAGAGATTTTTGTCGACCTTTGGCCAGGGTTCTAGGTGAATAGAACGGAAGGAGGATGGACAATTTGACAAGTCAGGCTTATTAGTCGTATTAGAGTTATGAACAACATTAGATTTGGCAGCAACTTTTAGTAAGCGCTGATAAAATTCCTCGGCAATATGCGGAGCAAAGGGAGCCAAGACGACCAAAAAGTTCTTCAGTGCCCTTTTGCCCACCTGTTTATTAATCGTCTCATTGATAAAGATCATCATCGCCGAGATAGTCGTGTTATATCGACGGTTAGGAAAATCGTCAGTGGCTTTGATAACCAATTTATTGGATTCCAATAATCCATCATCTTCTTTCCCGGGATTTTCTAACTTAGCATTGAAGTAACGCCAGACACGATCGACCCAGCGCCGCATACCGGACATGGAAAAGTCACGAAAGTCTCCCCCTTCAGACACCGGACCCATGAACATTAAATACAACCGAAGAGCATCAGTCCCATACCGATTAATGTATTCATCCGGGGTAACGACGTTACCCTTGCTCTTACTCATTTTGGCACCTTCTTTAACAAGAAGACCATGAGCAAAGAATCCCTTTGCCGGTTCATCAAACTCTAAGTACCCTAGATCATGTAAAACCATCGTCACAAATCTAAAATACATTAGATGCAAAACGGCGTGCTCCGCGCCTCCGGTATACATGTCAACGGGGAGCCATTTTTGGGTTAGGGCTTTATTAAAAGGAACCTTGTCGGCCTCAGCACTCCCGACAGAAGGATAGCGGAGCTCATACCAGGCACTATCTAAAAATGTATCAGATACATCTGTTTCTCGTACAGCCGGGTGGCCACTGGGGCAAGTAGTTTTGTAAAACTCGGGGTGCTTAGCCAGCGGTCCCTTACCGTTACCTTCAGGCTGATAGTCGTCGATTTTAGGCAAGAGCACGAGTAACTTAGCCTCAGAGACACAATACCAACCAGGCATTTCTTCCCTTTCTCCCCTGCCTTCATGGGCACACTGACTACAGAAGATCATCGGAATAGGAGGGCCCCAATATCGCTGCCGGGAGATCAGCCAATCTCGAAGGTGGTAATTAACAACTCTTTCGGCATAACCAGCCTTAACTAGGTAGTTGATAATAGGCCCCCTCGCCTCATCCCAACGCAGCCCGGCAAACATGGCCGGTTCTTCCAAAATACCGTCAGGTTCACGATAAAAGACTTCAAGCTTTCTCACCTTTTCGGCCATTTTTTTATCTTTTGGAAACAGGACAGGTTTTAAGGGTAAATTATTTTGCTTTGCGAAGGCGAAGTCACGCTCGTCGTGAGCGCTGCTGCCAACAATACCAGTTCCGTATTCCTTTATAACAAAGCCGGCGACCCAGATTGGTAGGTTTTGACCTGTTCCGACATAGTCTTCCGAATAGCGACCGGTGAATATCCCCTCTTTTTCCTTTTCAATATTAAAGCTTTTTTGTTTTTTCTTGCGCTTGATTTTGGCTACGAAGTCCAAGACAGACTTTTCGTATTTGGTCCCTTTGACCAGTTTCTCGACAAGCGGATGTTCAGGGGCAATAACGATAAAAGTCTGGGCCATAAAAGTTTGAGGGATTGAATCGTAGACCTCAAACTCGATACCCAGGTCTTTAACTTTGTGTTTAATATTTATCCCTTCTGATCGGCCAATCCAATTCTCCTGGGTCGTCTTAATTTTCTCTGACCAGTCAATTTTGGCTAAATTATCTAATAACTTCTGGGCGTATTTGGTAATCCGGAAAAACCACTGTTCCATCTCTTTTTTGGCTACCTCTGTACCACACCGTTCACATTTGCCATCGATCACCTGCTCATCAGAGAGAACGGTTTTGCATTTGGGACAGAAATTGACCACGGATTTACCCCGATAAGCTAGCCCCGCCTTAAACATCTGAACGAAGATCCATTGGGTCCATTTGTAATAGCTTGGGTCATAAGTTTCCAGAGTATGAGCCCAGTCATAACGGCAACCGATCGTATGAAGCTGACGATAAAAGTTTTTCTCCGAAATGGCCGCGTGTTCTTCCGGGCGTCGGCCGACTTTTAAGGCGAAATTCTCGCTATGAATACCAAAGCCGTCCAATCCAATAGGCTCAAAAACATCATATCCCTGGAGGGCTTTAAATCGGCCGTGAACATCAGCGGCGGTGAAGGCATACATATTTCCCACATGGAGGCCTTCAGCAGAAGGATAAGGGAACATCATCAGGTTGTAATAGGGATTTTTTGCCTTTGTTAAATCCACTCGGTATGTTCCCTCTTTTTCCCAAACAGCTTGCCACTTTGGTTCGATGTCCGCCGGACTATACCCTGATTCCGGGGTAGGCTTCTGAGTATCCGATATACTTTGATGGCTTATGGTGCTATTAGATAGAATCTCCAAGATAAGTGGCTTCTCTGCTTCAACCAGATCCTTTACTTTAATAACAAAAGATTTGGTGGAATCGCCCGCGTTCATGTAGATATTTTCTTGATCCAAGAAACTTTGATCCATGATCAACCGAAGACCGGTGGCACCAGCGAGGGGCGAAAGCTCACCATAATCACAGCCGGTAGCAACCTGTAACTCTTCACGGGTGGCCAGCTTCACTTCCTTTACCGAAAGCAGGTTTTTGACCGCGTCTAGGTTCCCCTTTTTATCGGCTGGTAAGACGTAAATATAAAAAGCCTTTTGGCCGTCTTTTTTGACCTTGATCAAAAGACATTTACCCTGCTCTTCCCATTTACATCCAACCGCCCGATGGTAATCTTCAGCCGATTCTCCGGCCGGGTGCTGTAGTTCGTTATATTTAACACCCTTTTGATCCAGATACTTTCTTAGCTTTTCAAATGTTCCGGTCATATTATTTATTTTTATTTACTTCCATAAGGAATATCTTTTCGTAAACTGACCTATCTTCTCAATTTCGCCAAAAGCGCAGATTCCATAGTATTCCAGGTCCTTTTCCGCGGTACCCCTGGTCCGCTCCTTCTGTTCGAAGTACGTGCCTACCGTCATCGTACTCGTAAAGTCAACAAATTTAATTTCGGCTGAAGCGAATTCTTGTCGAAGCCTCCTGATTTGGCTTGAGTTCTCTGCCTTCAGAATAATAAATGGGCAATCGGAAATGCTGCGGTGTTCCCCGCCATCCTTATCAAAGTAACTATCAAACCGCATCTCTTCCAGGCTTGACGCCCCCCCGACAATCCCAGCCGCCATATGACCCAAAGCATTCATCAGTACTCCAACGGGTATCTTTTCATTTAAAACAGCCACAAATTTTCGAGTGGTCAGTTCCCTATTCATAAACAAGCGGTTAATAAATAAAAAACCTCTCGCTTGGAGAGGTCTGTGTTCTTCTTACACCTCCAAGCCGCCTTAGTCCTTCAAAAGAAGGCACAGGCTCGCCTAGCTGAGAGCGAGTCGAAGCGGGTCAAGGAGTTTAAGAAGATTTTGCATTTAGACTATTATAGTAAACACCGTCATATTGTCAAATGCTTGTATAAGTCAAGGACATTTGCGACATTCCTCCTTTCGCAACAAAGTATCCCAGCGGGCTTTGCAACTCCAGGGAGTGGTGTCTCCGTTTAGTGT
>LCJH01000034.1 GCA_000999595.1 Microgenomates group bacterium GW2011_GWA2_44_7 | reverse complement strand
AGAAACAGTTGAGCAAGCACGGTTGTCTTACCCACGCCCCGTAAACCTGGAATACTGACCATTCTCACTTCCTTCTCTCCACTAATAAAATCGTTGATTAACTTCTCAACCCGAATAAACATGTTTCTAGCGAGATATTTGTTGCCTTGTTCATCTTGGGTATAGGTTTTCAACAAGAATGGCGCACGACTAAGCTGATTTTGAAGATATTGATTAACCTGCCTACCGGCAGGCATGGCTTGTAAATTGTTCATAATCTGCCCGGAACGTTTGACGTTCTATACTACTCAACTTCTACACAAACGCCCATTTCTATTATTGTTAAGTATAATAGAGATGTCAAGCGATTACTTTGCAGGCTAAATATCAATCTCTTTCTGTTTAGTTTCTATTTTGAAGCACCAAAGCTAGAAAATAATCTTTTTCGGCAATGTGTAAAGGATACCGCAGACTTTTGCGATTGATGATTTCGAGTTGTTGTCGGATAAGCATATGGTTTATTTGGCTGACTGATATTTATCGAAATATTCGTCGTAATAAAGGCGCCACCTGGCATTAAATTTAGAATCGTCAGACAGCATCCAGTGTGTGCCTTTTAACTTGACTTGGCGATAAAGATGATCCGAATCAATTCCTAAGAGGTCAAACAGAAAACCAAATATCTTAATTGTGGTTAACGACATCTTCCCTAAGTACTGTGTCATTTTTTGCAGGTCTAATGAGCCTTTATACAACGAGAGCTTTTCCACCACTAAATCAACTGTATACTTACTTTTGTGGAACTGAATCATATCAATCAAGGCTTTTTCCGCAGTTGCCATACGAACAGTCTTATTATCAATACTTACATCCTGCCAGCCGAAGAACCATTTCTCCAGTACTCTCACAAAGCGATATTCGACTGATTGCCGCTGGACCGCCTTATACTGCACCCGAGAAATCGAGATAGTTTTATTAGTCAGCTGATCAAACATCCCGTGAAAGGCCAGAGCCGACTCGAAAGAGACATAGGAATCTTTAACCAGAAGGTTAGCAACAACATAGGGCGAGAGAGACAAAAACCCACGATTACTCAAATCGGAGATAACATATAAGCCCCTTTTTACTCGAATAAGCCAACCATTGCCAATCAGCTTGGTAATAACGTTTTTAGTCACTTGCCGGCCCCACGAATCCTTCCCCCGTGCATAGATCTGCTCAGAGGTAACAATCCGGCCATGCTTGACTATGAGATCCTCAAGAAGGGCACTCTGCCGAGTGGTAAGAATAGTTTGCTTCATATATGACAAGTAACCACTTATGATGATTATCTACTTATAGAGTAAACAATTTCAGTCAGACTGTCAAGAGCGATGTCTGCCTCCGCGTGTCGGCTTGTACGGCACTTTCATGCCCAGATTTGAACCAAAAAGGTGTCTTCGGCCAGCGATTGTTTACACGCCTTAGTTTAGTCCATCCCGATTTCAAGACCGAAAAGAAAAAGGCGCGCGAAGGTATCGCCTGTATTAAGTCATGGCTTCCCAGCCCTCGAGGTTTAGAACTTTGATTGGGAAGCAGCTAATTCAGCAAGTAGTAACATTCAGAGTCCTACGTTAACACGGAGCTAAAACTAAGGTAGGAGTAAGAAAATAAGGCCGACGGCGGTAATCACTAAACCAACCGCGATAGTCTGTTTCCCGGCCTTGACAGCAGCGTCGCCATCCAAAACTTCTTCTCTATTTATCGGCATAAGACGCATCCGCTTGTTCTTTATTGCTTCGTAACCGACTGAGGCAACGAACAAGCCGACCAATATGATACCGACAGGCAATAGGAATTGAAAGTTAAAACTCATCAAACAAATTCTAACTCTTTTTACTAATTGCTGTAAAGATTTGGCTCGAGAAATGGGAGAATTTTCGGACAATTGATTGGACAAACTATCTGGAACATCCGGAATACACCCTCAAGGAAATCGGCCATTTTTTACAGTCCTAATTAGAGCGGCCAAAGAAAAACTGCCAAGCGGGCACCGCCGTTATTCTGACACCTTCTTGCTCCAACTGTTCAGTGTGATCAAAAGTAAGAATAATTCCCTCGGATAAACCGAATTTCTGGCAAGCTTGTATCAATCCCTTTATTTCTCGTTCTTTTGTCTTAACATCCACAAAATCAGCGGCCACTTGGATAGCTATGGTTACTCTTCCTTTTTCGATTACCACAAAATCGCACTCACTGCCATTTTGCTGATAAGCAATTTGTCTCCCCTGTTTCAGAAGCTCCAATGCCACTGTAGTCTCCAAAAGTCTACCCCTCTCTTGGCTCAGTTTGTAATCCAACGCCGCACCCATTCCCTGATCAATAACATAACACTTTTTTTGTGAACTCTCGGCTTTAACCACTGAATGTGAATATTTGTTAATAAACCGATTTAAATAAATCGCCTCTACGTAATTTTGATAGAGATAAAGTGTGTCTTTACCTACCTGATATCCTTGTGACTTAAGCTCGTTATAAACCTTATTAACACTAAACTCCCCCCCACTAGCACCAACCACTCGTTTACAAAAATACTTCAGAGTAGAGCTATTAGAAATTTGATAACGCTCAATTAAATCACGCAGCACCATTACATTAAAATATTCCTGTAATACTTTATCTTTTAACTCATCTTCTTGGTGAACCAATTCAGGAAAACCACCCTGATGCATAAACCGATCAAAGAGATTGATAAGAGTCGCCTTGTCGGTACTACTGTGAGGATTTAGTTTTGGTGATAAAACGCCGACATATTCAGCAAACGAGAGTGGATAAACTTCAAAAGTAATGGTTCTACCCCGTAGGCCCGTGGCAATTTCTTTTGATAACAACTTAGCATTAGATCCGGTAATAAATACATGTTGATTAATCGATGCATAAATCCGGCTAATAAACTTTTCCCAACCATCAACTTCCTGGATTTCGTCAAAGAAAAAGTAGCAATCAGACAGTTTTTGAGTTGGATAAAGCTCTTGGTATGCTTGGAGAATTGAGTCTAACTCGCGACTTGAGAGTTGAAGCCGTTCATCATCAAAATTAAAGTACAAAAGCTGCTCGTTTGGTACACCACTGGCTTTCAGTTGATTCATTAAGCTAAACAGATGATAAGTTTTACCGCTTCGTCTGACTCCCGAGAGCGTTATAATCTTGCCACTGTCGGTAGGTATTTTGAGGGTTCTTTCCCATACCTCGGGAATAACCCTTTGTTGGCTGTCAGTAATTATGGTTTTGAGTAAGTCTTTCCCTGTCATAGGGAAAGTATGAACCAAATATTTCCTTCTGTCAAGGAAATATTTGAAGGTATCAGGCATAATACCCGTTATATAACAAAAACGGTACAACAAAGCCAGATTAACCCCTACCGCTCCCTGGTTAACACCAGAGATGACGTGTCTACCTGTTCCTGGGCATATTTAGACATTTTTGCACAAAAAATCCCCTCGGCGGTCCGCTTTTTGGACTTTGAGGGGAAAATTTGTCTCTTTAACTTCTTTTTGCTCGTGAGTAGATTTAAGGGGTAAATTTTTAACTACCACTTAAAACTAACTCACGAGCAAAGGCGAGTGGACCCCCTTGGACCAAAGAGGGTCCGACAGCTCAGCGGCCAAACAGGCCGCCAGCGCCCTGGCTGGAAATTGCCAGAACCAGGGCGACTAAAATGGCGAGCGCCAACAGCGCCCGCCAAGAGAGCTTCGTTCCTCCTTTCCCTCTACGCTCGGGACTTACAGGCCGGTCCGGGCCTTCCCGAGGGAGAGAAAATTTTTTTAGGCTAGACACTGTTGTCTAGCCCCAGCCTCCCTGATCGGGAGGCTCGTTGGGGCCGCCTTTTCCGGCCATCGCCGCCCCAATAATGACGATGGCCAACCCGCCCAGGATAAGGGCGGGATGGGCGTTGACCACCAGGCCAACGCCGCAGATTAAAAGCCCTCCGTAGAAGAGGGCTCCCCCCAGTCGGTGGCTCATTGGCCACCTCCTTTCTGAAAAAAATTGTCCCCGAGACGTCCTTGTCCCGGGGACACCGGACCGGAGAAAAACCACGGTCCGGCAGCAACCACAAACGGAATTTGTAGCTGGTACCGGACCGTTTCTTCTTTAGCCGGATAGGGATAGAGGATAAATGACGAAATTTACCTATTAAAGAGCGTGGGAACCTAACTTAAGCTGAGCCCGGCGTCTGCGGGCGGCTCGTTATTTGCCGCCCATTATACCAAAAAGAGCAAAAATAAGCCGAAAACGCAAAGAGTCTAGCAACTTAAGGACCCTAAGGGTACAAGAAGTTGACGGTAACCGGTATAATGTATGTACCGAGCTTTTTGGCCCGGCTTTTTATTTTATATGGAAAGAAAAGGTAAAATGTCTCCGCCTCCCCGAGATGGTTATGACGAAATGACTACTGCCATTGCGGCGCAACGAATGGCGACGCAGGAGCAACTCGCTGAAATTAGGGACGGCCATGATGGCCAACCTGACGAAGCATTATTAGAACTGCATTCGTTACTTAGTGGCGATCCAGACGGGAGAGGACGTAAGACGATGCTCGTTAGATTGTCGCTCGAGAGGTTCTTTGGAGAAGTTGGATTAGAAACGCTACTGGAAGAGCTAAAAGCAAGCCGACGTTAAGCAAGAAATTGGCAAGGAGCAAGGTTATTTATATTCTCCCCAGATATACTCTTGGTCGGCGCGCTTGTAGTTGCTAAAAATTTCGTCGCTTCGAAACCAGAGATTCTTCTCAAATTCGGCTTCCTCAACCGAGCCTGAGGCGTGGATAATAGTAAGAATGGCACGGTCTTTGATATTCGCCCAGATATAAGAATCGGCCGAGAAATCACCAGGATTGAAAAAATGGCCGTTTGGCCATCAACGGAATAATACCTAAGACGGACAAGTGAAGCAACTGGGAAAAAATAAAACTCCGTTTTGCCGGCGGTAGGCAAAACGGAGCTAGCGGCCGGTGATTTTTGCCCGTAGCCAAGCGGCTACTCTCCGGGCGCGCAGCGAAAAATAGCGCGCCAGAACGTAGTTGACGCCGGCTCCGGCGAAAACCACCAGTGGGCTGGCGGCCATGTACCACACGCCAAGACCCAGAAGCAGCTGGAAACCCAGCTGTTCCAGGCTGACGGTGATACTCCGTTGGGCATTCCAGGCCAGCCACTGGAATACCCACTCGTCAGGTCCTCTGGCCTGCTCATCCTCGAAAGTAATTCGAGTATTGAGCAGGAAACTAACCTGGACACTGATGACCAGCATCAGCAGGTTAGCTTGCTCCTTTTCTAGTCGAACGATCTCGACTAGAAAAAAGAGCGCCATCGACCCGGCGATGGCAATGCCGATTCCGACTACGCAGAATCGGCAAAAGGAGATCGCCCAAATCCGCCGGACAATCCCCTTGATTGTATTTTTCATAGGGGTTTCCCTCCCCTAATCAAATTTCGCCTCTCGGCGATGGGGCAATTCTATTACGGATAAATAAAAAGAAGAAATAGAAGATACCCGGAGAGCTTAGGGAACTTAAGTAAAAAAAGAGATTAAGGCGAAGCGACAACTTTACTGATAATTAGAGGAAAGGTATTAACCAGACTCCAGACGAAGACACCTCCGAAAATAATATATTCTACCCACGCCGACAAAGTTCGACGGCTTAAGAAGTTTAAAGCGGTGACCACCAAAACAACCATGGCGATAGACATAGAAACGAGGGCCACCGGGTAATTTATCTCAAACAGTCTCTGGGCAAAGGCTATCCCGCCCATAAACATCAGCGAAAAACCGACAATAGCCATCAGCAGATGAACGCGAGGAAACCTTTTTGCCGAAAAATATGGAATGGTAAGAAACATTAAAACCGGCACAAGAAGACTTAGAGAAATCCGATAATCGGCAATAATTTGATAGAAAGACAATAACTGAAAGAGAAAGAGCAGCTGAGCCAGAGAGAAAATGTAGATTGAGAGGTGGAATCGGCGAGCGCAACCCCTCTTTTTACAAAAGTCGCTAATTGAGTTTTTGTGGATGTCAAAATGGGAATAGTCCCTTTGAATCAGGTAGAGGGACAAAAAGAAAAATAACGAACCAAGTACCCCGGACAATTTAAGCAGCGGGTCGAGCACGGATAAGTTAAGTATTGCAAAGATGGGTAAAACGAGCAATGGCAACATTATCCAAGTATTAAAAACAGATGACATAAAGGTACCCTGAGTTGAATACTATAGGATTCTTGGTAAAATACGGTGATGACAATAGAAGGTAATGGCCGTAATCAGGGCATATCGACTTCAGCAAGCCTTGCTCTCGATGAGATGGATGCACTTTTGAGACGCCTAGACCAGATATTCGATCCGGCAGGCTATGAACTGAGCGTGCGAAATCAACAACTGGTATCGTTGTTTGAAAACGCCGCCGATACAGCCTCAGAGAGAGCCTCACTAACAAGGACGGACGGTGTCAGGACAGAATGGACAACGCTTGACGGCGGTAATGGAAAACTTATCACCTGGAGGTTGACTCACCGGCCAGCTATTTGGCGGTTACAAAAAAAAGAATTGGTTGGCGGCGGACTTGTTACCACCGAAGCGGAGCATATTGCCGTTGGTCTATGGACCGATTACAGAGTTGACGGTCCAGGGGTTGACGCAAATGATCGCTATCCAAACTTATGGGCAAGACAAGCTCTGACCGAAGGCTTAATTATTGAATTTATGGACTGCTTGGCACGAATACAAATGCAAGGAGAAGCAGCCCATTGAAGTATAATAGAGCTTGTTTACCGTCATGGCGCTGGCTGAAATAGGCAACCAAAGAACATGCCTGCCCGAATTTAACGGTTTCAGGGGAGCAATCTGGAGTGGGATTTTATGGTTTATAGACTATGGCCAGTTACAATCACGCCGCTCGCTTCGGCAATTTGAAATGCAGGTATGGCAAATCAAAGACATATATGAGTATTTAGAAATACCTGCAGAAAGAATGGGCGATATTTTTCGGTTTCCACCATTAGAAATTGCGGGTGGTTGCACTCAGCAACGATGGCAAATAGAGATAGGGACAGAAGTCACTTTGACACGAATACAATTGGTAAAACCAGGCGAAAGGCCGTTGGCCTCCGTTCAGACATGTAGGCATCAACTGGGCACCCTTAACGCATGCGAAAGTTTGGGGTACGCCAGAGCGCGGGATATTATGATGGTGCCACCAGCGGATGTTGGAAGATCTTGTCAAAGTTTCTTCGATGGACCAAAAGCAGCACTTGATGCAACTCAAATGATAGAGATGTATCAACGTATGGTAACAGTATTGCAACCGGACGCTCCTTCAGGCCCGATCACACTACTAGATCCACCCTCCCCGATTAGGCTCTTTCCAGTGGGAACATAAGTTTACCTTAAGCGGGTTTCTTAAGTTACTTGAGTCAAGTAGAATACTCTTAAATTTTTCCCCGGAGAAGAAGGTGACTTTAAAGGGGTTGTAATTGTAGAAAAGCTGTTTAGATAAAATTATGGCAACCGAACGCCCAGAAAAAGAAAGAAAGTATTTACCACCGATTAATGGGTGGAG
The DNA here is from genome assembly GCA_000999595.1 of Microgenomates group bacterium GW2011_GWA2_44_7. Taxonomy (GTDB): domain Bacteria; phylum Patescibacteriota; class Microgenomatia; order GWA2-44-7; family GWA2-44-7; genus GWA2-44-7. Next base: position 1,303 of record LCJH01000034.1, on the reverse strand, counting down.
GGTTGTTTGGTTTGGATTATTAAGGGTCGTAAATAGCGAGGCGGTAACGCGGTATGAACTGGCAGTTGAGCTGGAGCGGACGATAAAAGACATCATGGCTGCCTATGCAGAGGTGGAAGTCCAACCAGAGCGACGAGGGGAATTTCTCCGTTACCCGGTGCTTCCGATGGAGGGCGCAAGTTCGAGTGACCGATGGCAGCTGGAGATAAGCAAGAGGCAGTTTATTTTAACCCATGTTTCAGCGCTTAAGGAAGACGAAAGACCACAAGCAAGCGTTTGCAAGTATGTGCACGAGTTTGGCTCTCAAGAGGTATCGGTTGGCAATGACTACGCAAAGCAATCTGCAATAATTGATTTTCCACCGGCGGATAGGTGGATCCCTCCCAATAAATATAAAGACATGGGTTTTTTACTTGTAGACATCGTCGGAGAGGTAGAGAAGTTTCAGAGTTTACTTCGGGTAAGCTTGCAGAAAAAAAATTCCTAATAACAACTGATTATTTGATGGAAAGTGCTATAATGCGGACTAAGTTACGACTTGAACTGGAGAAAGGGATCCAAATAGAAAAATTGATCGTGTTAGCCTTAGAAAAATTTGAAGGAGAGCCTAAAGAGAGTGACGGCAGAAAACTCTGGCCCCCGGTCGAGTCGAAGACGACTGACGGAACCCATTCTTGGCAGACAGTGATAGACAATGGCGTATTTGTACTAACACGGGTTTTTATACCGGAGAAAAGAGAATCTGAGGCGCGAGTAACGAGAGTTAGGCATCAGTTTGGAGTGGTTGGGACAGATTATGGGTCGCGAGCGATCAAGCGAAGGGGCCTTGAGCAGCTTACTCCTGCTGAAATTAGAATGAGTGAAGCCATTTTCAGAGACGATCTTACCCATATGGAGAGCGCAAGACTGCTTTTGATGGAGCTAGAGCAAGCAAAGCCCCAGGATCAAAAATTGAAAGACCCCCAGATCATTTTGTCTTAACAAGAGTCTATCGTTTTACCGGAAGAACGAGGCAAAAGTGCTATAATGCGGCTAAAATAAAAACTATGGCAAGAGCTGAGTTTGAGTATAAACACCTGGGGTTGCCGGAAAGCCTATGGCAGGCCTTCGCGCTTCTTCTACATAGACTGGTGAATCACAAATACATAGATAAGCTTGGTTTGGCGATTGTACTTGAAGGCGATATTGATCGTTTAATAGGCACACTTAAAGGACTTGAGGAAAAGGGATTGAAAAGTACTTCAGAAAGAGGTCGAAAAGTTTGGAAAATTGAGCCCCTTTCCCCGGAAGGAAAAAGAGTCAG
>LCJH01000033.1 GCA_000999595.1 Microgenomates group bacterium GW2011_GWA2_44_7 | reverse complement strand
GACATGATGGAAGCAGTAGCCAATCAACTGTCTACTATGCGAAGCTGAATAGTGATGGATCGGTGGGCAGTTGGAATACAACGACGATACTACCCCAGGTACTTTACGGACAAACATCGGTGGTGGCTAACGGGTATGTCTATGTAATCGGAGGGTACAGCAGCAGCTATCAATCAACCGTTTACTACACCTCCCTAGCCCGCATTTCCATGGCCGGGACTCTTGACCTTGTCGGTTTGACAAGTGAGTATTTAACCGATTCCTCCGGACAGACTGGCGGATCAATTTATGCCGGTGATATCTTTTCCAATAACAACTTGGAAGTGACTGGGAATGCGATGATTTGGGGAAGTGCAGGAGTTAACGGTGGGTTATCTATCCAAGGGCCGTCAACTAATACTCCGTCTCCCCTATTAAACGTCGGTATAGGGACAACTACTCCTTTATTTAATGTAATGTCCAGCGGCAAAGTCGGTATCGGGACAACCAACCCGGCTGAGGCTCTTGATGTGATAGGTTCCATCAAGGCATCATCACAATTCCTTGCTCCTGATGGTACAGCGGCAGTCCCCTCTTATGCCTTTGCCAACAATCCCAATATGGGCTTCTTCCGCCAGGCAGCCAATGTCATGGGTACGGCGGCCAATGGACAGGGAGGATTCTTCCTTGACGGAAACTCCGGAGTAGGCAGAGTCTCTATTGATTATTCTGTACCTGCTGCTTCTAAACTGCACATTGAAAATGACATTAATGATTCAACTTCAGGCCTCACTTTTGGTACCAGCGCCAGCACCTGGATGCAAGTATTTAAATCAGGATCAAATCAATTAGCCATCACCGGCGGCAATGTCGGTATCGGGACAACTAACCCCGCTTATAAACTAGATGTGGCCGGTAAGACGGCGGCGTTTAATAGCGGGCAAGACGGATCGGGGGGAAGTTGGAATACAACGACGCTTTTACCTCAGGGACTTACCAGTCAGGCATCGGTGGTGGCCAACGGTTATGTCTATGTAATTGGAGGGTCTAATGGCAGCTCTCAATCAACGGTTTACTACGGGAAGTTAAACAGCGATGGGACGATCGGCGCTTGGAATACCACCACGCTTTTACCTCAGAGACTTTACGCTCAGACATCGGTAGTGGCCAACGGTTATGTCTATGTGATTGGAGGGTATGATAGCAGCTCTCAATCAACGGTTTACTACGGGAAGTTAAACAGCGATGGGACGATCGGGGCTTTTAAACAGCGATGGGACGATCGGGGCTTGGAATACGACGACGATCTTACCTCAGAGACTTCGCCGTCAGACAGCGGTGGTGGCCAACGGTTATGTCTATGTGATTGGAGGGTATGGTGACAGCGCCTATCAATCAACGGTTTACTACGGGAAGTTAAACAGCGATGGGACGATCGGCGCTTGGAATACCACCACGATTTTACCTCAGAAACTTATCAATCAAACATCGGTGGTGGCCAACGGCTATGTCTATGTGATTGGAGGGTTTAATGGCAGCGACTATCTATCAACAGTTTACTATACCTCACTAGCCCGCATCTCGATGGCCGGAACTCTTGATCTTGTTGGATTGACCAGCGGGAGTTTGACCGATTCTTCCGGGCAAACCGGCGGAACGATTTACGCCGGTGATATCTTTTCAAATAACAACCTTGAAGTTACCGGTAACGCTCAAATTCAAGGCAGTCAATCGGTAGGTAACAACTTAAGTGTCTTCGGTGATGCAACCTTTAACGCCGGTTCAAATGCCGAGTTGGGAGCGTGGGTTACGTCAGGTGCCAGTTTACCAGCAGTCAGAAGTTACGCCCAAGCAGCGGTTACCAACGGATATCTATACATGGTAGGCGGCAACGATGGAAGCGCCAACACCACCGTTTATTACTCAAGATTAAATTCAGACGGATCATATAATTCATGGTCAACCACTACCGGTCTGCCGACGGGCTTGGTCGAACACACCACGGTAGTAAATAATGGATATATCTACGCTCTCGGAGGGGATAACTGGAGTAGCTACTATTCAACCGCCTACTTCGCAAAGATTAACAGTGACGGAACCATGGGCTCTTGGACCAATAGCACTATCTTACCCGACGAAAGGTCGCGCCACTCTTCAATAATTGCAAACGGCTATGTTTATGTAATCGGCGGTTACGACGGCTCGATCGTGGTCACAACCGTATATTATGCCAGGCTAGCCAGCAACGGATCGGTGGGTTCCTGGAACACAACCACCCTCTTGCCTCTTCCCCGTGATTATCACACTTCCGTCGTAGCAAATGGATATGTCTACGTTATCGGCGGTTATGATGGCAGCAGCAGTGTCAGCTCCGTTTACTATGCGGCCCTCAACAGCGACGGAACAGTTGGGACTTGGAATACAACCACCATCTTGCCCAAAGCTTTCTATATCCATACCTCGACGGTAACCAATGGTTATGTCTACGTGTTTGGTGGATATACCGGTAGTTCGCTTACTTCTGTTTACTATGCCAAGATAAATCGCAATGGTACTCTGGATAGCTGGTACTTAACAAAGACACTTCCGAACGCTCTTTACGCAGGAAGCTCGGTGGTGGCTAATGGTTATATTTATGTCTTGGGTGGAAGCGATGATAGCGCCTCACGTTCGGCTGTATATTATTCCCGCCTACCCAGGGTCAGCATCGCCGCAGATTTGGACCTAGTGGGAATAACCAGTGGATCGCTAACCAACGCCGCCGGCAACACCGGTGGAACCATCTACGCCGGTGATATTCACTCTAATAATAATCTTGAAGTGGCCGGAAACGCGACTATCTGGGGATCGGCGGGGATCAGCGGAGGCCTATCGATTCAAGGATCATCCACCAATACTCCCTCCCCGCTTTTCAATGTCGGCACAACCACCGGAACGACTTTATTCAATATTCTCTCAAGCGGCTTTGTGGGGATAGGTGTTACCTCGCCGACGGGCTTATTAGATGTGGCCGGAGGGGTAAAAATCGGCGCCGGTTATGCCGGGATGGGAACGACCGCACCAACTAACGGGATGTTAGTTCAGGGGAATGTTGGAATTGGGACAACTGATCCCACCAGTTACAAGTTACGGGTTGGCGATACTTGTCAGGCAACCGGTACCAATAGCTGTGTCGACTTTGCGGAACTTTATGAATCATCAGAACCAATGGAGCCGGGCGATGTAGTCGCCATTGACATCGAGCAATCCCCCGAGAAATTTGTCAAGAAAAGCAGCCAAGCATACCAAGCAAACGTCATCGGTATCGTCTCCACTAGCCCAGCCATTGCCATTGAAGGTAGCTCCGTTGGCTTTATGGGCGGAGATTACACAAATGATCCAGATAAACCGGCCGTCGCTTTGGCGGGAAGAGTTCCGGTAAAGATCGCCACCACCTCCGCTATGATCCAGCCCGGAGATTTCATGTCAGCCTCGGATATTCCAGGGAGAGCGATGAGAACACTCCGCGCCGGCACCGTTATCGGTAAAGCATTGGAGACCTGGATCCCCGGTCAAGATAAAGATACGGTACTAACCTTTATTAATTTATCCTGGTTCGACCCATCATGGTATCTGACCGTCGAAGGAAGCTTGGGCATAAAGGATGGATATGATATCAGCTACTCATCTCAATTCCCCTCGCCAACACCTACTCCGATTGCATCCTCTTCATCCGAGGCTTCTGCTGCCGCCATGGTACTTGGATCCGACTCTACCCAAGCGGTATTTAACAACCTTACTTTCCAAACAGGAACCGTTCAATTGGATCTTTCAGTTTTAGGTAACCTTTCAGTCCGGGGCGGACTCACCGTCGACGGACCGGCGACCTTTAAACAGGACACGGTATTTGAAAAGCTCGTCAGCTTCATCGGTGACGTCATCTTTAAGGGTAAAGTCACCTTTAACAACCCTCCGTCGTTCACCGAAAACACCGCAGGCGTGGCCACTATCCCCAACCTGGCTCAATCAACTGATGTTGTCTTCACTCAACCCTACGACCAAGTCCCCATCGTCGTTGTCTCGCTTATGGCCAACGATCAAGCTAAAATTCCAAGTGATATCCAGGTAGCGGTTATAAATCTAAGCAACACCGGCTTTACAGTTGCACTTAACAAACCGGCACCGACTGACCTTGTCTATAACTGGGTGGCAATTGTCGCGCTTCGTCCGTCAACCGCTCCGACACCTATAGTGACGCCGGAACCGATTCCGACAGCAACCCCTGCACCCATCGAACCAACCCCATCCCCTTCTCCCTCTCCGGAGGCGACCACAACTAACACACCTGGTGTGTAATGAGGCTACACACCGGGATTTGCTGTGCTGAGCCGAGAGCGGGAATCGGACCCGCGACCTAGTACTTACCAAGTACTCGCTCTACCACTGAGCCATCTCGGCAAAACGATCTTTAAAATTATATACCAATCTTACCCTGATTCGCAGCTCGTAGAGCGAAAAATCAGATTAAATTCGTTATACTCAAAAATTTTCGACAAAATTTTTGAGTATATCAGCAAGATCGTGCCCAAGATAGCCTAATTTTTTATAAGTTTCGAGTGGTAATATAATCTTCCGAAGGTTATCATTAACATTGTAAAATGCATCTGCCTTCCTGGTTTCTTAAAAAAAGAAAATTATTCGTGGCCGTTTTTGGGGTGATAGCTTTACTGTTGGCAGCCGGCGCAGTTTATATCAATCTAAACCCATCCAACGAAACAGTGACGGACAAAGTCAGACAGCTTATGGAACTGCCGATCAGTGAGACCCCTTCCGTCATCACCGTTTCTAATAAAGAAAAACTCGCCGGTCAGTTATTTTTTCTTAATGCTGAAAATGGCGACAAGGTACTGATTTTCCCCAAAAGTGGTAAGTCCATTCTTTACCGCCCAAGCTCCAATAAAATCATTGAAGTGGCCATAGTAAACTCCGACAAATGGTCTCCCCTGCCAGTCGCCTCAGGTTATCCTTCCCAATAAAAGCGATCAGGATCCTTCATTGCTATATCCCCCGAATATGTATTGTCGTTTACCTCACTGTTCTCTATCTGGAATCCTGATAAAAACAGCATATGTCTATAACTGAATGGGAATCTGACGGTGACAAGTTTTCAATCCGTGGCGGCAGGATTCGCTACCAAACAGAAAAGGAACTTTTGATTACCTGCTCAGAAGTCACTAGATCATTGCATGAAGATGACCAGCAATCAATTGCCCTTATGCTTGCCATGTTTCTTAACATGCTCAATCTGATTTACGAGGGCAAAGACGACCTGAGTATGTTGGGAATCCAACCCCAAATTTTAATAAGAGACCTCCGGGACGTACTGATCGATAGATTGGAGCGATATGAAAGGCTATTAGAAAGCGGCAGCCACAAAAAAAGTTGAAGCCCCTCCCTGAATCTCTCTCCTTAAACTACTACTTTACAACTAGCAAATGCTCTGCTATCTTAGTTCTAAGGCAAGTTTCTTAATTTGCACATTATTATGTTTACCCTACCGGATCTTCCCTATTCATATGACTCGCTTGAGCCATATATTGACTCCCAAACGATGAAGCTTCACCACGACAAGCACCATGCCGCTTATACCGATAACCTAAATAAAGCCCTCGAAGGACAGGACCAACTGCTTAATCTAAAAATTGAAGAAATCCTCTCAAACCTAAATAAAGTCCCTGAACCGCTACGGCAAAAGGTGCGCAATCACGGTGGTGGTTACGCCAATCACAACTTTTTTTGGACCGTCATGGCACCACCCAACGATGGCGGTAAAGATCCCACCGTCCGACTTTTAACTCCGATCAATTCTACTTTTGGCTCTCTCCAAACTCTTAAAGAAAAAATTACCGCCACCGCCATGGGTCACTTTGGCAGCGGCTGGGCGTGGTTAGTATTAGACAAAGATAAACTGGAGATTATAGACACCGCCAATCAAGACAGCCCCATTTCAGAAGGGAAAATTCCCCTGTTGGCTCTTGATGTCTGGGAACATGCCTATTACATAAAGTATCAAAATCGCCGCGCCGATTATATAAATGCTTGGTGGAACGTCGTCGATTGGCGTCAGGTGGAAATGAATTTCTTGAACGCTACTTTACCCCACAATTCTTAATTACCTGCGTACCACTATCCTCTACAATTTTAATCGACTGAAAAATTCGATTCGCCAAATTCCCGGCGTTAGTTAAATTACCGCCACGGTAAAGCCGAACATAGTAGTCATTTTGTTCCCCTTCAAAAAGCACCGCCTCGAGCATTCCACCTCCTCTTTGGTCTTTCTTCGGAAGGAAAGCGGAAGTTAAAACGACCCGGTTTCCACTGATATCTATTACTCGTTTATCGGCATTTACCCCTATGATTTGCGTTATCTCCAACCGGCTGTGACAACCTTTGCGCATCTTTTCCGCCTCCAAAACAAACAAATCCCCATACCGGGCTTTCGTGTAATCACCGACATGCTCAATCTTCCAATTGTTGGGAATCATCAAATGCAGTGGTCCATCCCAATAGTCCTGAAGATAAACATTAGTGTCAAACAACATATCGGACTCTTTCGTAAGTTCTCTTTGTTCAACAACTACTCCCCCGACACTTACCGACTCAACCAACCGCGTTACCCCTCGGTAATCCACCACCCAATCCTTATTAGTCTCCCCGTTGGTATCGCTTTCCATCATTAAGAAAACTTGTTTACTGCATTCCTTTTTGGGCAGCAAGTAGCTTAAGGCCCTTGGGACATATTCCGACTTATCCGTACCCGGAAGATTTGCATATTCACACGGCAAATACCCATACCGTGGCCGACCATACCACCAAAAGAGATACTGCTGGGGATAATCAAAGTAGCCCTTTGTATAGGTAAAAACAGCAAATCCCTGTCCTTGTGCTTCGTCATAAATCCGATCAATCACTCGATATCTATTGGCGATTATCCCCTGATCGCCCTCTTTGCCCGGAAAGTTAGAATATCGAAAAAAGAAATATTGAAACTGGCTTATAAATACAACGACCAGTAACAATCTATAAATTAGTGCCTTACTTTTTAACAAAAGTATCAGGACGATGCCGATAAAAGTCAGCGGTGGGAGATAAACCGTATGCCAGTCTTTCCAACCGCGGTTAAAACTAAAAAAGACAAACGATAAAATCCACAATATCCCTAAAAGTTTTAAATACAAAGAGATGAAACTATTTCTACTCGACAACCGACCGACCAAAAAGACCAAAAGTGCCACTAATAACGATCCCCAGCCGGGTAATTGAGGTATCGCTGAGCTACCCAGTATATTCAAAAATGCTCTTGCGACATTTTCAAAATTCGTACCCTTAAACACTCCCAAGCCGGACGCTCCGCCTCCCATCGAAACGCTCTTTATCGCCAAGTCCAAAACTGCCCGACCATTGGTAACTACTCCAAAAACAATGGGGATAGACACCAGAAAAATATACTGCTTCCCCGAAGTTTGTTTCCTGTAAACTCCCCAAAATCCCACCAGGCCAACAAACAGCCACAAAACTGCTGCGCTGGCCAGATCGGCGTTAAATGCCAAAAAGCTAACCAAAAAGGCGTATGTTAAACACTTATTTTCGCCTCGTAAATATCGCCCAATAAAATAAATGCAAAAGAGACCTAAAGAAACGACCGGGAAAGCATTAAACGCCCAAGCCGACGTTTCATAAAATGGCCAGAAAAAAGTCAGCCCCAAACCGACCAGAAGCCCGGATTTTTTGTTAACTCTGTGAGAAATCCACCATATTACAAAACCCAAAGTAAGGGTATTTAAGAGAATCATCATGACCACCGCCCCTCTCGGATCGCCACCAAATAAAAAGTAACCAGTCGCCAAAAAGTAGTACCACAACGGCCCCGCATAAATACCCCTTATAGAAGTTTCCGGGCCCCGGAGAGTAAGTTGGTGACCTATGAGTATCTCTCGAACAGCCACCGCGTTTTGGCCCTGGTCAACGGTAAAGTAAAAGTTGTTTTGAGAAACCGGCCAGAGCTTAATTATTGCTGAGATAAAGACAATTCCCGAAAACAACATCACGTACCTTATATTCATACGATGAATTTTAAACCTAAGTCTTGACCTTTTGATAATCAAGAGCGTATAAATAATCTGTGGTCGAAATTGCTGTGGAAGCTAGTTTAGAGCAACAAAGCATAGAAGCCCAGATTGTCGATCTTGACCGACGACTGCAAGCAGGTGTCCAAACAAATGGAAACGAGGTAGTTGCCATCGGAGAACCGGATCAGATCTATTTGAGAGGTGGAACGGTTGTCACTCGTACTGATAACGAGATTCAGATAGAGATGGGATCATTAGCTTATAGGCTTCCTTTGGGTCGCCAGGAACCTACTCAGTATGTCCCCAGCCTTCTTGGGGCAAAAGTAATATCCCAAACAGCACATTCTCCAGTACCGGCTGAAAAGGTCCGAGGCATCCTTTTTCGTACTTTTGCTGATTCTTCTGCGGCCACGGTCGAGCTTGTCGCTAGCGGAGATACCCTTGAAACTTTTACCGCCGGGGAAACTGTAATCCCCACCATACCGGCTCCATTCCCCGGAGTAGATAGTGGTCTCGTTCTTTTTGATGCCGCAAACAATAGGCTTGTATTCGTAAACGCCCACCAAGGAACTTCCGAGGCGGGTGAGCCAGAAACCAGGTATGAGTTCTTAACTCCCGGTGCGACTTCTCTTGGTAATTATGATAGATTACCTGTCACTGACCCCACTGATAAGGATGCCGTTTTTCAGGCTATCTACGCTATGCGAATTGTCACTTCACTTTGCCAAGAAACAGGTTGGCCAAAGAGCGACGCCACCGATGAGCCCCAAGATGAAGTTAAAAAGGTATCGCCCACTTGAAGTTATCTTCTTCGTCCAAGATCTCCTCTATCCTTCGGAGAGTAATCGTCCGTATCTCGATATTCAAGTCGCCTTTCAATCAGTTTTCCTAAAGCTTCGGCGTCAGTAATTTCGTTATAAGTTAAGGGAAAGATATTCATCCACGGACGACCCGCTCTACTTTGAAACTCCCCTATCTTTCTCATATCGCCCTCACTATGAGAATGGATCAAAAAGACAACACCTTTAAGTAAACTCCTTAGACCCCGTTGCGATGTGAATTTGGCTATTGTCTCAAACTGGCGAAATATCCCAAGAGAGTTTTCAATCTTTTGGTGGGTAAGCACCACTATATCTGGTTCAGATTCCGAACTTCGCGTAAGAAGTGCGTCTCGAAGTTGCCGGAAATTACCGCATACAGTTACCTCTCCAACCCCACTAGATTGAGATCGTAAAGCTCGGACAGAATTTTCTCTTGTAGATCTATCATTACCGAAGACAAAACCTCTCATAGGCGGTTATTCTAGCATCTTTGCTATAATCTTACTATGGCTTGTATAAGTCAAGGACATTTGCGACATTCCTCCTTTCGCAACAAAGTATCCCAGCGGGCTTTGCAACTCCAGGGAGTGGTGTCTCCGTTTAGTGTT
>LCJH01000032.1 GCA_000999595.1 Microgenomates group bacterium GW2011_GWA2_44_7 | reverse complement strand
AAATCATCCCTGGAGACGATCTTTCATCTAACCGATAGTCCGTCTAAGGGGTGACATTTCTACTTTGCAGAAAGGTGACATTTCTAATTGGCGTTGACAAGAAATACAAACTGGCTAGGTTCAAAATTTAGCTAAGATGCTAGTTTATCCGGCCTGAGTGGCCATATATCTTTCGCCAGAAAGGTAGAAGTTGCTTCCGCCACCTTTTCTCTTTACTTGATTCCAATAATAGCCTTTCCGCTTGTTTTTATGATTGAATACCGCCATCCAATTTGCCGCTGATTCCGCATTTTTTCTTAGAGAGGCTATAAATTGCCTTAATTGTTCAAAAAAGGATAGGTGATAAACTCCTGGGGCAACGACGTTAGTTTGAATTACCGCTATTTGTACCTGTTCCTCAAGTCTTACTTGAGCGGTGGCTAATTTCTTTAAATCTTGTCTGATTGCTTCAATTCGCAGTTTAACCTGTTGCTCGTCTTGGACTCTTAATTTCTTCTCTTCTTGGCGCAGGCTTTTTTCCTGAAAGAAAAGTTTTTTATATTTTCTAGCCTCAAAGTCCGCTTTCCCGGCCTCGATTACCTCAGCCTGTCCGGGAATTAACTGTCCGGAAAGTTTTTTTGGGGCTTCGCTGGGAAATTCTCTTTGCAGTTGAGAAAAGTCTCCACCCTTACCTGTGCCCAAACTCAATTCACGTAAAGCCTCGAGGAACGAGTCTTGGATCTTTAGATTAGGTCGTTTTTGCCACGAATTCCCGCTGCCCATCCTTTGGCCGGATTTTACGCAAACTTCATTATACTGTCAAGTGCTTGTCTGCGGCTTAATATCGCCCTTATCATGGATCTTTGTGTTTGATTATCCAGCGTGTGTCTAGCATTTTCGTCTCCCGCTGCTTGAATGACAGCATCAATTTCCTTATCAGATATCTCTATTTTAAGGTCTTTTGCAATCGCGTTTAGCAAAAACTCTAATTTAAGATTCTTCCTAGAAGACTCCCGATACTCTTCTTTTAAGGTTTCTGCAGTCTTTCCGGTTGAGGCCAGATACTGCTCTACAGTTATTCCTAAGCTCTGAGTTTGGTCGATGAGTCGCGAAAGTGCATGGTTTACCTCCTCATCAACCAGCATTTCTGCAGGCTCAATAGTAATAATTGCTAACAGGTGGTCTATTATGCTGTTTAGCTGTTTGTCCTTATCTGTTGCTACTTTTTTAGTTGGATCACCTTTGTCAGGAGTCCACAGTGTGTCGGTGGCCAGTGTTTTTTTAATTTCGGCCTTGTAATCCCCTAATTCAACGATGGGGGCTTCGCAGGAAGTAGCGGACACTTCCCAATCTTCTCCCTCAATCGCTTTAACAAGCTCCACTTTTGGATTTAAAATCGGTTTGAGTGAATGTTTTTTAAGGGATTCGATGTACGCCCTAGGAACAATGCGCTTTAAAATTTCTTCGTAAACAGTTTTCGGATCTAATGTTGACTCCACCCGATCCCTGGGGGCGCTACCTTTTCGAAATCCGGGTATCTGTGCTTCCTTCACCATCTCGGAGATAACTTGTTCTCTTGTCGTTGCTATTTCGTCTTTGGATATGTTTATTGTTAACTTAAAAGAGCCCTTATCAAGTTTATTTACAGCCGAATTTATCATGTCAGGAGTTTATCAGAGTGTCGCTTTATATTCTACTGAAAAAAAGAGTAGTTGGCACGACAGCTTCGACCGATACGAATCGAGGCGAGCCCGCTTCGACCGATACGAATCGAGGCGAGCCCGCTTCGCCAGCGAGGCGAGTCATAAGATCGATGGATGCAAAGACGTTTTCCGCTTCGGCGAGGTTTACGCTCCCACGAGGCACATTATTCAGATTCCCTGACCGTATGGGCGTGGGAGCTTCAATTTGCGGGGGATTTTCCATATATTATTATTGGAGTGCCGGGGTTATCTTCTGTTGCATTAATACTTTTCTTGTTTTTAAGGTCAGGGTTGGCCCAATAATAAATCTGCGCCGCTTCCTCGGTCTTCATATTGATACAGCCATGCGACATCGGATGGCCAAAATTGCTATGCCAATACGTGCCATGCAAACCAAAACCCCTCCATGCCGGTACTTCATCATTGGCAAAGTACATAACATAGGGCACGTTGGGTAAATAGTAATAAGTATTTAATAACTTTGAGCCGCCCTTCATGAGAGTAAATCTTAGTTTGGTCCAGATCCTAAACGTGCCGGTGGGTGTTTTATTCCATTTGCCGGATGAAATTAGGAAGTTGTATATCTGCCTATCTCCTTCATATGCATAAAGTCTCTGATTGGTTAGATCTACTTCGATTCTTTTTTCGCCGCTTACATTGCCGAGAACATTTTGTCTATAGGAAATTTCTCGGTCTATATAAGGCGGTTGTTTAACCTCTTGGCCGTTGAAAAAAGCTACTTTCTTGCCAAGATCATAGTTTCCGGTCTGTGACTTTGTGTTGACGGAGTCTTGCCCTGAGAAGTACTCTACGTTTTCCTTCAACCAGAATGGGAGGCTTAATAAAAAAACTGCTACAATAAATAAAATAACCGAAAATCTGGACACCTTGAGTTTATTATAAATGTCTCTTTGAATTTTAAAATAACCATTTTTTGAAAAAGGTCAGGTCCCTCTTTATTGCTTTTTCCCACGAGCCGCTATTAAAGTTATGATTTTCATTGTTGTACGTATAATAACTAACATCTTTGTTAAGAGAGGCCATACGAGCGATGAAAGAATTTGACCACTCTATGGGCACTGATTCATCTTTTGTTCCCTGATGTAATTGCAGAGGGGCATTTATCCACTTTACGTTGTCTGTTATTGAATATAACCGAGAGTCATAGTCCTTTTCAAAATCGCCGATGATTTTTCTTAAATACTCTCCGCGATCCGGCATTTCGGAGGCATAAAACAAGATACTTTCCGGGAAGGGTTTCGTTACCGGCGCCCAAAGGGTAGTAGGATATGGCTTATGGGCGATCTCCAGGACGGAGATCGCAATCTGCCCCCCATTGCTGTGCCCCCAAATGCCGACTCTTTCAGAATCTGCACTTTTAAGTGATTCAATAGAGGAAATGAGACTAAGTACCTCGACTGGAGCGTCAAAACGCGTTTGCAGCGCATTGGTATAAGCTTTATCCGAACCCCCATAGCCTAAGAAGTCAGGTGCCAGGGTAATAAAGCCGTTGTTTGCAAGGAAATCGGCTGATCTCTTCGTCCCCATTCCGGGAGAATAAACCTTATCATCGACATAACCTCTTAGCATTATAATCACCGGATACTTTTGTTTAGCCCCCGATGTTTTTATGAAATTGGAATTATTAGGAATATTTGCCAGTCCTGTAATTTTTTTCCCCCACGCGAAAAATTTGAATTCGTAGGTTGTAAATGCTTCATTTTTGTTGACGATTTTAACCAGTTCAATTTCCACTTCGGGAAATTTTTCTTTTCTTAAGCTATTAAATGAATATCTCTGGAGCGGTCTTAATACTTTTGGAGCTTCAGCTGATAGTAATCTTGGTTCATTGGTTAATATGTATATGATTAATAAACCCAGCGGAACTAAAAGTAAGAACCCTAATAATGCAAACCTTTTAACCATGGTAAACCGACCTTAAACTAAAAAACTTCTGATCACTTTCAGGTTTTGTGCCATCATTTCTGCGGGTTTTGGAATCTCTAGAACTTTAGGGATATGCAGCTCGGTCATTGATCTTATTAAGGTTCTAAATGTTTTTTTGCCAATCATGCCCTTTCCGATGTGATCATGGCGATCCAAATGACTGCCCAACCTACCTTTGCAATCATTCAGATGGATTGCACCCAAATACTCCTTTGTAGCATTTATTATCTCTGTGAATACCCTTTGATCCCGAATATCATAACCGGCGGCAAATAAATGACAGGTATCAAGACAGACTCCCAACTTTGCCTCCTTAAACTCTTGCATGATTTTAACCAACTCTTCGATATTTGCGCCACGACTGTCCTTCTGTCCGGAACTGACCTCAAGTAAAAGTCTGGCACTGCCGGAATATTTGGAAAAAACTTCATTGAGGCCTTTTTTTAACATATCAAGTGATCCATATCCGCTATGGACTACCAACTGTTCAATCCCCAGGGCGGTCGCAATCTCCAATTCCAAACGTATTCCCGCAACACTCTTTCTTCGAATCTCTTCTTCTCCCGCAAGATTGTGAATTAAGGCCGAATGACCCAAGATAGACTTAATGGTACTCCCCCTTCGTCTTTCTTTAAACGCTACCGCTACTTCTTCTCTCACCATCTCTCCCTTCCAGCTGCGAGAAGGTTTTACGTAAAATTGGCACGATTCTAGTGACCACGCTTCTACTTGGTTAAAGACATTTATCAGTCCCCCGGCGGCTGAAACATTCGCTCCGATCATATACTAGTGTAAATTATAGATCAGTTTCGAAAAGCACCGTAGCGGTCCATCAGCTTGGTTTATGAAAGTCCCCAGTTTTTAAATTAACGTATTGACATTCGGGTATTCTTCGGATATCTTGTAATAAGAACTCTATGATCCAAGCTATCGGCGACAAAATTGACGTTTACGCTAAATTTTCGAAAGGCTCTCTAATTCCCCAAGGCTTCACCTGGAAGCAAAAAGATTATCCTTTAAAAAAACTTAACTTTTCCTTCCGCAAGCAGGAAGGCTTAACTGTTCTTCTTTACTATTCTGCCCTGGGTGAAACGGCCGCCTATGAACTTGAATTTAACCTAAAAACATTCATTTGGAGATTAACTAAAGCCTATCTACCAGGAAGCTAGATTTAATTTTAGGAGTTAAAATTTGGATAAAGACTTAAAGCCTACCTCACCGCCTGGCGGGCTCAAAATTAAAAATTGTCATAGCTTCGGACCCAATAACCGTACCATCCTTTGCCTCGATATGGACAGTTATTTTGCTACCGTCGAACAGCAAGAAAATCCATATCTTCGCGCAAAACCCGTCGGTGTTATTAAGGCTGTAGGCCGAACATGCGTTATCGCTGCTTCCAAAGAAGCCAAAAAATACGGCGTTAAGACGGGAATGCCACTTTCTGATGTTCGCAGACTTTGTCCAAAAATTATCCTTGTCCCGACAGACATGGAAAAATATTTTTATGTGACTAAAAGGTTTGCTGATATTTGTCGTCGCTATACACCACTTGTTGAGATGTTTTCCATAGATGAGCTCTTTATGGATGTCACCAGCTCTGAGCATCTTTTTGGCGGCGCTGTCATTGTCGCTCTGGAGATTAAACAACAGATAAAAAAAGAAATAGGCGATTGGTTGTCTTGCTCGGTAGGCATTTCTTACAACAAATTTTTGGCTAAATTGGCTTCCAAGAAGAATAAACCCGACGGACTTTTTGTTATTACCCCCGAAAATAAGGACGACATCCTATTAAGCACCGAGCTTGTCGAAGTGTGTGGTATCGGCCGGCGTCTTGAAAAACGACTCTCCAGTATGGGCGTTAGAAACTTTTCTCAACTAAGACAACTGCCTGATTCCACTGTCCAAGCCCAACTCGGTTCTCATTGGCCCGCCGTTCTTAGAAGAATGGCCTACGGCGATCTGGAGGATATCAACTCAGTTTCTTACAATAAAAAGGATTCAGTTATCACTCCTGACCAAATTTCCGCTCAAAAGTCTGTCTCCCGTACCTACACACTTTTTGCCGATACTTATAATCTGCGCGTTATTAATCAATATATTCGCAACCTTTCCGAAGAAACCGCCTGGAAACTTCGCCGAATGAAGCTTGTCGGTCGGCTCATCGGCCTCTCGATAAGAGGCGCAGACCAAGGAGCATGGAACCATAAAACTTTTAAAATCCCTACCGCTGACGGTTTACTAATTGCCAAAGTATGTGAACAACTCTTTAAAAGCCTTAATTGGCCTAACCCTGTTAGGTTTGTCGGCATCTACGTCAGCCTCCTCTCTCCAAATTCTCAAACCAGCCTTCTTCCAAAAGACCAAAAACGCCACGAGATTTTAAAAACTATGGACTATGTCAACGATAAATTCGGCCAGTTTACACTTTATCCGGCCCAACTCGTCGACGGAGAACAGGTAAAACCCGAAGTCAACGGTTTCTTAGGCGATAAAGGTTTCAGAATTCTCCATCAGTAGTCTTATTTTTTCTCATTATCAGTAACATGTGGCCGCTTGTGGCGTAAACAGAAGGATGGTTGCAGTAGTGCCAATGGGCTTCCAGCCAGTTTGTCCAGGCATTATTAAATTTCCTAGCCAAAGCATTCGTTTGTTTGGGTACATGAGCTAGGCCCTCTAGCCCAATCCTATTTAAGATTTCCACGTGTTCGTCTTTAAATAATGCTTCTAGCTCCTCAGGTAAATAATGATGAGCGTATGAATTTTGGTGAAAGTGGTTATCTTCACCATTTCTCCAAATCTCACGAAAATGATCGGTCATGTCAATTTCTTCCGGCCACCTAAGACATATATCAATCATTATCGATAACCGCCCGATTACAGAAACGAAGATCAAACCACCCGGCTTAACTATTCTTACTAATTCAGAAGCTGCTTTTCGTCTATTTTTCGCCCCTTTAAGATGCGACATTGGTCCCCCCAGACACAAAACCGCATCGAAGCTGTTATCCCAAAACCGGGAAAGATCCGTTATTGATCCTTCCGCTATTTGCTTTACCTTATTTTTTACTTTAGCTCGACCAATTTCTCTTTTCGCCTTTTCTAAAAGTGCCGGGGTATAATCTAAAAGGGTTACATCATACCCAAGCTTAGCTAACTCGATTGTATATCTCCCGGGTCCCCCTCCGGCGTCAATGATGTGACCTTTTGATGGTAGGTACTCTTTCAGGCTACGAAACGTTGTCAAAAACTCCAACGAGTGATAATTATCCTTAGACAGCCTTTGCCATTCATATAGCGCGCTATTTGTGTAAAAATCTTTGACCGAACTCATGATGAATATTATATTGCGATTTTTAGCCAAAATTCCCTAAGAACCAAAAGTGACTTTCGTTACGGTCGCGTAGCGATGACCGGCATCATCCAAATTGTTTGTCTGCATTAGTCTCACTTCCCCAACAACAAAAGGCGCAAAACGTTTTGGCTGATACTTGATGATATCTGAGAGAATATTTTTCTTTTCTTGCTGACCGATGTATGGCTTTATCCGACCGATTGTAATATGCGGCAAAAATCTGCTTGGTGCATCATATTTCGTGACCCTTTCAACGCAACGACAAACCTGATCTCGTAACTCTTTCAGCTTCTTAACTTCTCCTTCCACGGAAACGTATATTATCGAATCACCGTGTTTTTTGTACAGGTAATCCAGATGACCCGGGACCAACTCAAAGGGGCGTTTCTTTATTTCCGATTTTAATGCCGCCGAAATTAAACCCAGAGTTGCTGTGCGAGTGTCTCCCAAGAACAGAAGGTTTATATGAAAATTCTCTTGACTTTCCCAGTGGACAGGATGTGATAGATTGCGTAATCGATCTTCAAATAAACCAATCTTTGCCTTAGTTTCTTCGGCCAGGTCTATTGCGATAAAGGAGCGAACAAATGACATAGAGCTTTAATAAATCATTAAAGAAAGTGCTTAATCATTTTCAAATACTCCCTTTGTTTTGATATTTTAACGACATTCAATGCTTTATTATACCTATCAAGGTTCATCACGGGATTTTTAAGCTTAATTCTCTTTTTTATGTAATCCCTAACCTTTTCGTCCTTTATCGCTGCTTTGATAATTGGTTGGCTAACCTGGAAAAACAGCTTCATATTTGGACCTACAGCTTTATAATTTTTGGTATATATCATTCTAAGTTCCCTCAAAATTTGATAAGTATAAAAAGCTACATAGTTACCGTAGAAAGGATCCTCCGGGCTATAAGGAAAGTAAGGATGCTGAATCCATCCATCAAATCGGATTTCACCTATTTTATTATTAATAAAATGTAGTGCCTCATCGTTCCCCCATAAGTTTCCGTTAGAATCAATACAAAGCATGTCCGGGACATCAATATGATGCGAAAACGGCCCCACTGTTTTTTCTATCGGCGAAAAATAGATCTCACCCTCTAAAATATGTCCTAAGTCAATCTTGCGAGAATCAAATGTAGGTAATTTCAGCTTGGTAATAAGGCCGTTGATCTTTGTACACTCACACCCGGGCCAATCTTTATGTTTCCACTTTTTAAGAGAGTAAAATAGATCTATATACCTCACATCCCTAAATCGGACTAAAACCCAGGAGGGTATATCTGAATTTAGTGCCATTTAAGTAAGTGGCAAAATCTTTGGCTGTTTGGT